>JAPLWA010000006.1 GCA_026396835.1 Candidatus Falkowbacteria bacterium | reverse complement strand
CATCGTGGGAATTATGAAGGGTAAATCTTCGCACTGGTTAAAAAAGAAAACCAAGAAAATACCACCTGGTAGTTTCTGGTGCCGTGGCTACTATGTTTCTACCGTGGGTTTAGATGAAATGACTATTCAACGCTATGTTCTAAACCAACAACATCACCAAGTAGAAATGCCAAGACTTCCACTACCGACTTAGCCCGCGTAGCGGGCAAGAAAGAAACCGCCAGCTTATTGCTGGCGGTTTTCATTTGTTTGGTTATTTTAGCTCAACAAATAAATCATCTTTCTTAAATCTTACTTTTGCAAGAGCGGCATGGGCGTCAGCTTCATCTCTGAAGCCCAACCCAGCCGCAACTACGCTTGCTAGATTTTTTTCTTTTAAGTTTAGAATCTCATCAAATTGAGCTGGGTTAAATCCTTCCATTGGTACGGCGTCAATTTTGGCAATTGCGGCGACGGTCAACAATTGACCAAGGGCAATGTATGCCTGTCGTGCTGCCCAATCCTTTAATTGGTCAGTGTTGTGATTTGATACAAAACCCATCATCATGGATTTAAAGCCCTGTAGGCTTTCTGTTGTCATACCTCTGGTATTAGCTACTTCATTTAAGTAGGCATCTACTTGTGTTTCACTAAAGTCTGTTGGTACAGTGAAAACAATGACATGTGAAGCGTCTGTTAAAGGTGTTTGGTTATAAGCGGCTTGTTTTAATTTCTCTCTTAGCTCACTATTTGTTATAACAAAAACTTTATATGGCTGAAGACCAAAGGAGGATGGTGTTAAGCGAATTGCCTCAATGATGTTGTCGATTTCTTCAGTTGAAAGCTTTTTGTCTTTGTTAAATTGTTTAGTTGCATAACGCCAATTTAATGCTTCTATAATATGTTTCATAATAAAAATTTAATAATTAGTTGTTCTACATTATAGTTGATAATGGCGGATTAAGCTAGGGTATGCTGAAGATTGTTTTTTTATTAGTTTATTGCTATTCTTGTATTACAATTGAATAGTTTGTTTATCAAGAGTGACGAAGAGAGCACTGGCTCAATGACTCGTCCGGCAACCGTTGAAATATGACCATTTCAAAAAGGTGCCACTTCCAGCCCGAAAAACGGGAAAGATAAAAGTCATTTTTTTATTTGGCAAAACTCTTTCCTGGACGGATAAGAGTTATTTTTTTACGTAATTTTTTATTATTAATTTAAATTTATGTTTAAAACCGCCGAAGCAGTAACACCATGTCACCCAGACAAAATTTGTGATCGCATTAGCGATGCAATTTTGGATGCTTGTTTAGCTCAAGACGAATTTAGTCGCGTCGCCATTGAAACAATGGGTGGTCATAATTTAATAACCATCACAGGAGAGTTAAGCACGAGCGCAGTGGTTGATGTGCCAACAATTGTTCGCCGTGTGGTAGGCGAAGATTATGGAATTCAGACAAATATTGTTCAACAAAGCTCCGAGATTGCGCGCGGCGTTGATAACGGCGGGGCGGGTGACCAAGGTATTATGGTTGGTTATGCTTGTAGTGATAACCAGGCAATGATTCCACAAGAATTATTTTTAGCTAAAGACTTAGCCAAACACATTTATAAGACTTATCAAGTTGATGGTAAAGTGCAAATAACTTTAGCTGAAAATAATTTACACACCGCGGTGGCTAGTTTTTGTAAAGTTTCTAAAAACGATTTAACTAGCTTGGTTAATGAGTGGTTGAATCAAAATAATTTTACGAACAACATCACTTTGCACATTAATCCAGCCGGTGATTGGGATCAGGGAGGATTCTCAGCTGATACTGGTGTAACCGGGCGTAAACTTGCCTGCGATAATTATGGACCACAAATTCCAATTGGTGGTGGAGCATTTTCGGGCAAAGACTCCACAAAGGTCGATCGCAGCGGCGCTTATATGGCTAGAAAAATCGCAGTTGATTTATTGCGCGAGTATAAAGCCAAAGAGGCGTTAGTTAAGCTGGCTTATTCAATTGGCGTGGCAGAGCCAGTTATGGCTACAGCAGAATTGATTGATGAGAATAACGATAAAAAGATTGTCGAGATTAAAGGTTATGACTTAAGACCAAAAGCTGTGATGAGTTTTCTAAAATTAAATCAGCCACAATTTGAGCAAGTTGCTATGTGGGGTAGTTTTGGTAATGGATTTACTTGGGATAGATAAAAAATTAAAACAAATCGAATTTTTCTTTTAATTCTTTTGGAATATAAAAGTCTTTTGATATTCTTTTACGAAGTTTTTTTGCTTTGTTTTCGTTTCTTTCGATTTTTAGTTTTATTGCGGCTGATTTAGCAAATATCTTTTCAATTTTTTTTGATAGATCATTAGGGGCGGTTGATGAATATATATTGTTAATAGTTTTTATTATGGCCGGCGACATTTTTGTTGTAATAACATAATCTGAAATAACGGCAATGTAGTCTCGCTCCGAAAAACCGTCGGCGCCCAAAGATATTTGTAAGTATTCAGATTGATATAACTTTTTAAAGTTTTGATCGCATGTATTTTGTTTACCTAATAAAAAGAAACAGAAACGCTTATCCTCGCTAAATTTATTTAAGTAGTCAATTTCGCTTTGCTGCCTATCGCTTAATTGAATCCATATCTCATAAGGGTTAAATAGAAAAACCGGATAATCTGGTACGCTTTTTTCAAGTGGAGCCATTATATGCTTCCAGTAAGCATCAAGCGAACTTAATTCTTTAAAAGAATAAATAGCCGATTCCCCTGCTTTAAGTTTTGGAATTTGCGAGTTGCCGTCTAGTAAATCAAGTAAATTTTCTTTCCACTCATTACTGATAACAATGGATTGCTTGTTTTTTAATATAATCCCGCTTTGCAAAAGATTGCGTAGTCGTTTATAAACTGCTTGCAAGCTAATGTTGTGACCTTTGTTTATAAGCTCACAGAAGATTTCATCAGCCCCTTGTTCGCCATTAACAAGGAGGTTTTTTATGATTAGATCATCTAATTCGGTATGGGGGAGGACTTGCATAATAATGAATAATTAAACACTTCGATTAATATAATGCCTATTTCATTGATAAAAATGACATATTTTGTATATATGTTATTATAGCAATATAAAACAAAATTTAAAAGTACATTTAAAACGGGAGAGATAAAAATGAATGAAACTATATTTTTTTTATTACTAGTTCTGCTTTCACTGCTTGTTTCGATAATAGATATATATTTTAGGGGTAAAAAGGTTTGGGAAGGTAAAGATGAGTATCGAGGTTGTTATCTACTTAAAACTAGAATAACAAGAAGATATATACTTTTCCGCGGCGATTGTCCCTTTGACTACTATAAAATATTTGATAAAAACAGAGATGGGGTTGCGGATTATAAACAGCACCTCTATGCCGTGGGGCGAATGTTCCAGAAATATTCAGAGGGTGTAAGCGATATTGATAAGCAAATCTATGCTGACGCCTTACAACAAACTAAAAATAATGAATTAAAAAGAGTTAATAACTCACAAGGAGAAAGAATGTACAAAGTTTTATTAACAACCTGGTCAATTGCTGCGGTAATAATAGTTGTGATTATTTCATTTCTATATATAACTTCTCTGAAAGGAAGTATTCAAGGGTTCAAGGATAGAGAAAATGAAAATGTAAAACTTATTAAGTCTATAGAAATGGGTCATGATTTGGCGGTAAAGATTATGACTAGAAATTATTGGTATATTCTTAATGATGAATATATTTCCAGTGAGCCTGATGGTTGTGGAGAAATTATCAAGCTTGATCAAACATTAAAACCAGCGCGCTCGAGGATGTCTGTAAAAAATCCTGAAAAAAATATAAAGATATATTTCTTCTTTAAGCCATGGTACGTGGTTCGACATTATGATGAATGGTATTCTATGGCATTTGGCTTTTTGTGGTATATCTATTAAGCAGTAAAATTAAATTTATCTAAAAAATTAAAACAAAAAGGATTAAATAATGAAAAATTTAGTAAAAGAAACTATCATTGAATTGTTCTTTGGATTTAAATTACTTATAGTTTTAACAGTTCTTACTGTGTCATTTCCCTTTCGTTGTTGCACAAAAAACAAATAAGGCTAGTTTGCTGAGGAAGTTTAAAAAACTTCCTCTTTTTATTTATTAGACCTTACCCCCTTCCCCTCTCCATATTTAATGGAGAGGGGGTATTTGCTTATTTTTATTTTTAGTTGTATATTGTTTCTACAATCAAATATCATGCTTGGGGAAGAGAGGTGAAATTCCTCCACAGTGCCGCTACGGTTAAAGTCCGACTACCAATCATGAGTATCTCCCGAGCAGGAAAAATAAGGTTTTTAGCCTTAGGCATGCAGTGCCCCTTCTTGGAAGGAGGCATTTTTTGTTTAGAAAATTATGAAGAAAAAATTACGCTATATTATATCCGTCACTTACTTATTAACCGCTTTTGTTTTAATATTTTTTGTTATTAAAGATAGGCCTGATAATGTGGTTAAGCCAAATGTTGTTAATGAAGCGGCTCAAAAGTCAGAACTTTTAGAAAATAAAGAAGTCGCGGCCTCAGTAGCTAAGGAAGATAAACCACAAAAAGTTGTAAATAATATTTCGGCGACGATCATCGTTGATAAATTAAAATTGCAAATTAGTTTCGAGCCCGGTAAATCGGTTTATGATGCTTTGTTGATGGAGAAGAATAAAGGTAAGCTCGAAATGCTGACAAAAGAATTTTCTGGTATGGGATTTTTTGTTTCTAGTATTGGTGGTCTTAAAGAAGCAGACAATAAACATCTTATTTATTTTGTAAATGGCAAATCACCTAACGTGGGAATTTCGAGTTACATCTTAAAAGATAAAGATGTTGTTGAATGGCAATTAAAATAATTAATTTTTTATTATGAGATTAAGTAACAAACTAATTTTATTAAGCCTAGCTTTTTCATTAATATTCTTTGTTAATGTTAAGGCTTCTCGAGCCGAAGATATTCCGCCGAGCGATCCAGATACAACGGCGCCGGTCATCACTTTATTAGGCGACGCAAATATTTCGCTTAATGTCGGCGATGCTTATGTTGATGCTGGAGCAACCGCCAATGATAATCTTGATGGTGATATTAGTTCAAAAATTGTTGTTACTAATTTAGTAAATACTGCTTTGGCTGGAAATTACACTGTTACTTATAATGTTAGTGATTTGGCTGGTAACAACGCCACGCCACTTGTGCGCAATGTCACTGTTAATAATTTAACGCCAAGCTATAAAGAAGAGTTTATTATTCGTAATGGCAATAAGATTATTTGGCAGGGAGAAGTTGCCCTACCTGAATCCGGTACAGTATCAATTAATGATTCTTTAGGTGCTGCACATAGTCTTGACTCACGAAGTGTCCTAGCTCTACTTTATTCTATCGATCAAACAAGCGAGGCTTTTTCAATTTCAAATTTACAATATTATGATTCTTATGGAACATTTTATTTAAAATGCATTTTACCAAACGGCGAAGCTGAATTGTGTGATGATTGGCAATATGCAGTCGGCACTTTAAGTCCTGGTCAAAGTATTGCCACAACAACTTTGTCTGGCAACAATACGGTGGGAATATTTTTTGGTTCAGCTCATCGCCTGAGTTTTAGTTCTAGTAAAATAGTCATTAATTCAAATCTAGTAGTTAAAGCAGAAAATTATAGTTATTTAACTAATTCTTGGAACGCTTTGCCAACTGTTTCAATTGGCATAACCTTGCCTAACCCAACCGATCCTTGGAATCCACAAGTTATTACTACCAAAGCAGTTGATGCTTTGGGTGAGGCCAGTTTTAATATCAATGAAGCTAATACTTACAATGTTGGTATAGTGGAAGATTATTATTATCCGTCTTATCAGTTGATTGTTACTTTGCCAATAACTGGCGGAGAAGCTAAAACTACTACAAAGTCTTTTGATGTTAATAAATCTATTGAATTTTTAAAAAAGAATCAATCAAGCGATGGCTCATTTGCGGGAGCTGGTTTATATACTGATTGGGCGGCTATGGCTTATTCGGCCGCTGAAGTAAATGATGCTTCGCGTGATTCATTATTAGCTTACTTGGAAAAATCTTCTAAGCTGAGTTCTAATATAACGGATAATGAACGCCGGGCAATGACACTTTTAGCTTTAGGAAAAAATCCTTATGACTTTGAAAAAGTAAATTACATTGCCTCAATTGTAAAAGAGTTTGATGGCACTCAATTTGGAGATAAAAGTTTAATTAATGATGATGTATTTGCGCTGATTCCTCTTTTGCGTTCGGGCTACACTAAAGATGATGAAATGATAAAACAAAGCGTGGCTTATATTTTATCTAAACAAGAAGCCAATGGATCATGGAATAACAGCGTTGATATGAGCGCGGCGACAATTCAGGCACTTAATGAATTAAAAACTTTATCTAATGTTTCTTTGGCGCTTGATAAAGTAGAACAATATTTAATTGCTCAGCAAAAAAATGATGGTGGTTTTGATTCGGTTTATTCTACAAGTTGGGCTTTACAAGCCATGAACAAAAGAAGTTCTAGCTGGAATAAAAATAATTTGTCGCCATTAGATTATTTAGCTAAGCAGCAAGTTGATGATGGAGCAGTTTTAGTTTCAACCGAAACATTGGCTAATAGAATTTGGTCAACTAGTTATGCTATTGTAGCAGCTCTGAAAAAAACTTGGTTTGATATTTTAAAACCAGTGTTATTGCCAATCGTAGATAAAACAACAGACGAAGTAGTGATAGAGCTTGTTGCTGCAGAAAACCCAAAAGAGATATTTGTAGAAAGCGCTCCTGGTCTGGTTGATGAGCTAAGCGAGATAGCAATTAGTTCGCCGATAAAATTAGCAGTCAAAAAGCCAGCAGCAGTAAGCAATGATGACCTACTAGCAGTTCAGGCTCCGACAACGAGCTCAGTCGCGCCAACCGTGGATAATACAAACAATGATCAATCGCCCTTGAAAAAAGCCCTGCCATTTATAACTGTTGCCTTTGTGGTTATTGGTGGTATTTTTGTGGCTCGTTTTTGGGTCTAGCTTGTTATTTAATGTTTAGCATTTTATACTAGCTATATATGCTTATACATTTTATTTGTTCAGGTAATACTAACCGCAGCCGTATGGCTGAGGCTTATTTGAATTCTAAAAAGATTCCAGGCTTAAACGCTACTTCAAGTGGTATTTGGGCTGATCATAATTTAAATGGGCCAATTGTTTTCTTTGTTAGGGATATGTTGGAGGAAGAGGGTCTTTTGCAATACACTGCCGAATCCTGGCAAAAAACTTCAAAGGAGATTTTAGATAAAGTTGACATTGTAATATTCATGAAGCAGCATCATTTTGATTTTGTAAAAAATGAGCTAGGCTATGTTCCGCCGCGTTATTATATTTGGGATGTTGAAGATGTTAGCCCAGATCAAGCAAGTCTTGGCCGAGCCAAGCAATTGCAAGAAATAGAACAGGATAAAACTATTTTTATTAAAATTAAACAAAAGGTTGATCAGTTGATTTTAGAATTACAAAAAGAGTTATGAAAAAAATGCCAAAAGTTGAGCGCTTAATATTTGAAACATATTTAGCTATGATAAAAAATAGTTTGGGTACTAAAATGTTTCAAAATTTTTATCTTAAAAATAAGGCAGGAGAGAAAGTTGATGTGATGCGTAATGGTGAAGTGTCTTGTGCATTTTATGTCTCTTCAATTTTAGCAATTTTAAGACTTATTAAATATGCGCATGGTCGCGTTGACATTACGGTTGATGATCTATTAAAATCTGGCTGGAAGAAAATTAAACAAGCCAAGATCGGCGCCGTTGTTGTTTGGCATAAATTTGATTTCGGCGACGGTGACCCGCGCGAACATATCGGATTTTATATGGGAGATGATCAGGCAATAAGTAACAACTATAAAAAATGTTGTCCAATTAAACACAGCTTATATTACAATGGAAGTAGAAAGATCAAGGCTATTTATTGGCATAAGAATTTAGACTAAAAGCATGAAGAAAATAACTAAGACAGCTAAGCAAACAGAAGCGCTTGGCAAAAAATTCGTTGCTAGCCTTAAACAAGGCGGCGCCTTTGGTTTGATTGGCGAGCTTGGCGCTGGGAAAACAGCCTTTATTAAAGGCGTGGCTAAGGCTTTAGGTATTAAATCAACTATAACAAGCCCAACTTTCGTTTTAATGAAGGTGTATAAGACTAAAAACAAGCAAATTAAGCATTTAGTTCATGTTGATGCGTATCGTATAAAAAAAGCCGCTCATTTAAGCGGTATTGGATTAGAAGATTATATTATTGATCCCGAAGCTTTGGTTTTAATTGAGTGGGCTGATAAAGTAAAAAGCCTTATTAAAACGAAGAAGAATATTATTAATTTTTCTCACGCTAAATTAGGTCGAGCAATTAAGTCTTCTTTTGATTTCTAAATTCTTGCCACAGTAAAATAATTGCCGCTAGAACTATTAAGATGTCAGCCAGATTAAAAACATTTAGATTGGCAAAATTAAAATAATCAATCACCGCACCATAAACAAAACGATCATAAATATTACTCATTGCACCGAGACAAAGCATGGCTAAGGCCAGGCTTTTTAAATAATCTTTTTTCTTCAAAGAATAATTTAACCAAATTAATGCTGCAATGGTAATGATGATTGATAGCCAAACAATATCAAATTTAAAATTGAGGGAAAACGCCGCATTATTATTTTTTACCAAAGAGAATTTTAGCCAGGGCCCAATTAAAACCTTAGCATAGCCTAGTTTGAGTGCTAAAACTTTTAGTAAGCGGTCAATTATAATAAAAAATATGGTGCCATAGAGGCAAACCATATATTTTTTATTTGGTAGTTGGCTCAAAGCCATACTATTAAGCGTTGTTTTGTAAATTAAGCTTACAGCTTACACATGAGCTAGAAAATGGTCTAATCTCTAGACGTCGTTCTTCAATCTCTTTACCGCAGTATTTACATAGACCATATGACCCATCTTCAATGCTTTTTAGTGCACCATTAATATCAGCTAAAGTTTTTTCTAAAACTTTGTCGGCTGCTAGGTTGGTGGTATACTGTTCAACTTCCTGTGCATTCTCATCGCTCTCGCTGCCATATTCAGGCATCTGAGCAGTGCGGTGATTAAAGCCATGATCGCCCTCGGTCGTAAAGTCAGACAGCTCTTTTTCAAGCTGTGCTTTTTTGTCCAATAGATCGGCTTTGATTTTTTCGATTAATTCTTTGTTCATAGATAGTTACATAATACTAGAAAGTCTATATTCTGACAATCTTTGCCAGTCTTACTTCCAGTCCTTGTTAATTAAGCCCTGAGCCGCCGCCGCGACTTGGGCCTCTTGTTTAGAAGAGCCGCGACCGATAGCGATTAAATCTTCATTAAGGTAAAGTCCAACTTCAAAAATCTTTTCATGATCTGGGCCGGCTTCTGAAACTACCTTATAATGCGGAGTAATGCTGGTTATTTCCTGGGCCTTTTCTTGGAAACGAGATTTTGGGTCAAGATAAAGATGATTAGCTAAAATATTTTCTAAATGGGAAATAACAAATTCATGGACAAATACTTTAGCACTTTCTAGGCCGCCATCTAGATATATTGCTCCAATTAAAGCTTCCATGGCATTGGCCAGAATATATTGACGAGCCTTTGAATTAGAATCTTTTTCCTCACCACGAGATAAATAAAGATTTTCTTCAACAGCAATATCTTTGCAAATTGCAGCTAACATTTTAGCGTTAACTAAACTGGCGCGCCAATCAGTTAGATCACCTTCCGGTGTTTGCGGATAGGAGTTGAACAGATGTTCGGTGACAATAATTTCCAGCACTGCATCACCTAAAAATTCTAAACGTTCATTGTGTCCAAGTTTAAAGTCTGGATGTTCGTTTAGATATGAACGATGAGTTAAAGCTTGGCGCAATAACTCAATATTTTTAAAACTATAATGAATAGTCCCCTGTAATTTTTCGAATTCTTTCATATTGTTTTGGGGAACAAAAGTAAAGCGTCAAGCAAGGGTTAACAATTTACTTCTATATCCCACTTAAATTTAAACTTTTAAAAACTTTATTTAACTAAGCGGCAACTTCTTCTTTTTTTCAGCGGCTGGCTGTTTGTCAACATCTTTAGCTGGCATTTCTTTCATAATTGCACCAAGCACACCATTAACAAATTTACCCGAAGAATCACCACCAAATGTTTTTGCCATTTCAATCGCTTCATTTATCGCAACTTTTGCCGGAATATTTTTATCAAACACTAATTCATAAATACCAAGACGTAAAATATTGCGATCAATAATAGTTATCTGATCAAGTGGCCATTCAGTGGCGTACTTAATTATATAAGCATTAATGTCTTCGACATGTTCTAGAACACCCTTAACCAAATCTCTTACAAATCCATGGTCATCAAAACTAGGAGCGAACTGACTAAAATTTTCTTTTACTAATTCATCAATATCAACTTCTTGACGATCATTAAAATCCCAAGCAAACAAAGTTTGCATAGCTAGAGTTCTTGATAAGTGTCGATTGGCCATAGAATGTGCAATTAAATAAACGATTAATTAAAGGCTTATTTCTTTTTCTTAATAGCTTTCGGTTTAACAGTTTCCATAAAACGGTAGTTACCACAAAAAGCACATGCGCGATGAGGCATAATTGTTTTACCGCATTTAGGGCATTTATTTACTGTTTTTGGTTTTAGGGCTAGGTGAGCGCGTCGTCTATTTGTAGAGCTTTTTGTGCGCTTTTTCATTTGAACCATATTTTTGAAATTTTTAATTTTTAAATTTTTAATTTTATAGTTAATTTTTAAGGCCTAATATCTAGAATTAGAACATTAATTAAAAATTATAAAATTATAAAATTGTAAAATTTTGATTAATAATGCCCTTATTATAACCAAAGTTTCTTGTTTTAGTCAAGTCCCGAAAAAATGATTAGGGGTTAATCTTGTGTTATACTGAAAACATATGAATAATAAAGATTTAAAATTTCCGGACGGTTTTCTGTGGGGCGCTGCAACCTCGGCTTATCAGATTGAAGGAGGATTAATTAATGATTGGAGTGAATGGGAAAAATCAGGGCGCCGACTATCTAAGCTAAAAGCAAAGGGTCTTAATCCGCTTGATTTTCAGTCAGGTCAAGCAGCTGATTCTTGGAATCGTATGGAAGAAGATATTGCCTGTCTTAAAAAAATAAACGCTAGCGCCTATCGTTTTTCAATTGATTGGTCACGCATTGAGCCAGAGGAAGGCAGATTTGATGAAGCGGCTTTGAATCGTTATGCAAGTTTTGTTGCTCGCTTACAAGAAGAAGAAATCGAACCATTTGTAACTCTATGGCATTGGCCTATTCCTTTGTGGTTGAGAGATAAGGGTGGATGGAAATCATCTATCATAATTGAATATTTTAAAAAGTATGCCGAGCGGGTTGCTTTGGCTTTACCAACAGTAAGGTTTTGGTTGACGCTAAATGAACCAGATGTTTATTCGGCGCGTAGTTATTTAAATGGTAATTGGCCACCACAAATTATAAATCCATTGACCTATCTAATGGTTAATAATAATTTGATTAAGGCTCATCGAGCTGCTTATAGCATTGTTAAAGAACAATTACCCAATGCTCAAGTTGGTCTAGCTTCGCATAATGTCTATTTAGAGTCAGCCGGTGGGCCAATTAATAACTTTATTTGTTTAGTAGCTAGATGGTGGTGGAACTTTTATATTTTTGACAAGGTTAAAAATAAGCTTGATTTTATTGGTTTAAATTTTTATCATCATACTCTGCTTAAATATGGTTTCCCGAGAAATAAAAACGAAAAAACAAATGATATGGGCTGGGAATTATACCCCGAGGGAATTTTGCCAGTCTTAAAAGATTTGCAGTCTCGATACAATAAGCCAATTTATATTACTGAAAATGGGACAGCTGATGAAGATGATGATCATCGCGCTTGGTATGTAAAAGAAATTTTAAAGAATGTTCACCAAGCAATTGAAGAGGGAGTTAATGTTCGTGGTTATCTACACTGGTCCTTGCTTGATAACTTTGAATGGGCGGATGGTTTTGGTCCAAGGTTTGGTTTATTTTCCGTTGATAGAAAAACTTTTGAACGTAAAGCTAGGTCATCAGTTGATGTCTATTCTGAAATAGCAAAAAATAATTTTTTAACCCTATAATTTTTATTTTATGTGGCTTTTTGTTGCAATTAGTTCTTACTTTTTAAATGCCGGAGTTTATGTGGCCGACAAATTTTTGTTGTCTAGAAAAATTCACTCCTCTATTGTCTATGCTTTTTATGTCGGCATCTGGAGCATCGGAAATTTTGTTTTATTATTTTTTGATCCATGGGTGCCAAGGCCAACTATTTTATTACTCGATCTTCTAGCTGGTTTTATTTTTCTTTGTACTTTGGTTTTTTGGTATAAAGCTTTGCACCAAAGTGAAGCCACGAGAGTTGTGCCAATCGTTGGCGCTTTAACTCCTGTTTTTTCATTTTTATTCTCCTTCATTTTTTTAGGCGCTAAACTAGAGCCCCAGTCTTTGGCGGCCTTTATTGTGTTAATTGCTGGTGGTTTACTGATTTCTATTAAGAAGACACGTTTACATATTATTGGCGAAGTATTTGGTCGTGTTAAAGAAGTAGTTGGCAATACCGTGGGTAGGGTTGCAGCTGAAGCTAGACCAACTCGTCGTTTGCTTATCAACTCATTAATGTCAGCGGTTTTTTTTGCAGCATATTACGTGTTCATAAAGTATATTTATTCCCACACAGGCCAACCTTTTATTGCAGCTTTTGCTTGGTCTCGTTTGGGGAGTTTTTTGGGAGTGTTAGCAATTTTGTTTGTGCCTAGTTGGCGTCGCTTAATTAATGAGTCAAAGACACATGAAAATAGGACGCCAAAGCAATTAGCCTTTTTCTTTTTAGTCCGTTTGGGTGCGGCTGCAGCTTTTATCATGCTTAACTGGGCAGTCAGCTTGGGCGATAATGTTTCTATGATTAACGCCTTGCAAGGCACACAATATGTCTTCCTATTAATTCTAGTTTTGGTATTAGCAAAAAAGTATCCTGGAGTTTTGGACGAAGAACTTGGTAAAGGCGTTGTTATGCAAAAAGTTCTAGGAATTATTTTGGTCATGCTTGGTTTATATTTACTTGTCGCCTAGAAAAATTTTATGACTTTTTTAATAGTTGCTTTAATTGCTCTAGCTTTTGCTATCGTTGCTTTCAAAAAATTTGATTTAGCAACTTTAATTTTAATTGGGGCCCTGCCTTTATATGTTGTTCGTTTTTCTTTCTTAAATATTCCCTCAACTCTACTAGAGATTTTAATTTTAATTTTGTTTGCTGTTTGGTTATATAAAAATTACCAAACTATTTTTAAAAACCTCAAGAATAATTTAGTAGTTAAAAAAATTTCCAATCGCTATCCTTTTGATTGGGAATTAATTGCTTGGCTAATCGTCTCTTTGCTGGCTGCGGTTGTGGCTGGCTTATCTTTTAAGTCTTTAGGAATTTGGCGGGCTTATTTTTTTGAACCAGCCTTGTTGTTTATAATTTTTGTTAATGTTTTTTCCACTAAAGAAAAAGTTATTAAAGCAGCTTATGCTCTAAGTGTTTCAGCTTTGGTAATTTCTTTAATCGCGACTTTTCAATATTTAACAGGTCTATTTATTCCAAATGATTTTTGGGCTCAAGCTGCTAGCCGAAGAGCCACCTCGCTTTTCCCTTATCCTAATGCGGTTGCTTTATATTTAGCACCAAGCATTTTTTTCTTAAGCGGAACCTTGCCAACTTTTTACAATAAAAATAAAAAAATATTTAGTTTTGTTGTTGTTTCAATTTTGTTTTCTTTATTAGCAATTTTATTTGCCAAATCAGAAGGAGCAATTTTTGCTATCGCTTCAGTTTATGCCATCGGATTAGTTTTGATCAGTAAGCGATCAAGACAGATATTTTTAGTTTTATTTATTGCTTTAATTTTAGGCTTAACAATCGTACCTGCTTTTAAAGATTATTTTATTGATAGAGTGTCACTAAATAATTTTTCCGGACAGGTTAGAAAGATTCAGTGGCGAGAAACTATTAATATGCTTTATCAAGGGAGAATATTAACTGGTGCGGGTCTAGCTAATTATCAAACAGCCGTAGCACCTTTTCATCAGGTAGGTTTTTTCTTTAATAAAGAGAAGTTGCCTCAAGCAGAGTTTACCAAGCGCGTTAACGAGGATCCTAGCTATCGCACTAGCCATTGGCAGCCCTTAGAAACCTATTTATATCCACATAATATTATTCTCAACTTTTGGAGTGAATTAGGGCTGTTAGGGCTTTTACTGTTTATTTGGCTAGTTGTTAGATATTTACAAATTGGCGTTAAAGCCTATTGTTTAGCCTTAAAAGATAAGGATCAGTTCGCCTGGGTCATTTTTGGCTTGCTTTTAGCCATGTTAGCCATTATCATCCATGGCATAGTTGATGTGCCTTATTTTAAGAATGACCTAGCAATTTTGTTTTGGCTGTGGTTAGCTTTAGTTGGTGTGTCATATAAGATATTAAATGGGTCCCCGCTTTCGCGAGGATAATAAGGAGAATATTATGAAGATAGTTTTACAAAAATTAATTGCCTCCTCGGGTCTTTGCTCAAGGCATGAGGCCGAGAGAATGATTTTATCTGGGCGCGTTATTGTTAATGGACGAACTGGTCGTTTAGGTGAGCGCGCTGAGGCGACTGACGAGATTATGGTTGATCATAAGAAATTATCTTTTACAAATAATTTTCTCTACATTAAGTTACACAAACCAGCCGGCTTTGTTTGTACGACCAGGGTTTTCCCTGGAGAAAAAAATATTTTTAGTCTGCTAACCACTAAAAAAGTTTTAGGTATTGTTGGCCGACTTGATAAAGAAAGTGAAGGCTTAGTTATTTTAACTGATGACGGAGAGCTAGCTTATCATTTAACCCATCCAAAATTTGGTGTTAAGAAAGTTTATGTTGTTACCCTGGGGCATGACATTGGAACTGACAGGTCGGAAGAAAAAAAGAAGATTGCTGAATTAATTGAAAAGTTTAAGAAAGGTGTTGATATTGGTTTAGGTGATGGCGTGGTACGAGCCGATCATATAAAACATTTACGAGGCAGAACTTTTGAAGTTACCTTAGGTGAAGGTAAGAAAAGGCAGATTAGAAGAATGTTTAGAAAATTAAATTGTCATGTCACGCGTTTATCGCGCGTTAGGATTGGACCCTTAACTGTTGGTGGGGTACGCCGGGGCGAATGGAAATATATAAGCAAAGAAGATGTCGCTAAATTAAAAGAATATAGCAAAGAAATTGTTGTAAAAAAGGATAGACGATATGAAGCTAAAAAAGACACAACAAAAACCAAGGCTAAGAAAAAGTTTTTTGGCAAGCAGGATCCGAGAAACAGAAAAAGTTTTACTAGCAGCAAGGCAAAGAAGCCTATTTTAAAAAAGACAAGAAACAGGAAGTAAAAATTATAGAGCACTTTATGTGCGCTATAGTTTTTTTGGAGAGGTGGCTGAGTGGTTGAAAGCGCTGCTCTCGAAAAGCAGTAAACCTTCACGGGTTTCCAGGGTTCAAATCCCTGCCTCTCCGCAAAACTTGTTCTCCGCCAGGGGTGTACCTGCCTTTGGCGGGAAATCCTACCTCTTCCGCAATGCGAGCTCGCTGCGTCCTCCGAAGCGTAGCGCAGAAGGAAATCTCGCCCTCTCCGTAGTTTTGTTATCTATTGCTATTTTTTATTTTGTTATTGTTTGTTTTGAGCTATAATTATAGGTAATGAAACGTTCAATTAGCCCAAGTCTAATTACTCTCCTTAAGACAAAGTCATTTCAATTGGCCATTATTTTTTTAATGGCCTCTACTGTTGTTGTCCTTTTTGCTTTTTATATAACCTTCTACAAGTTTCCAGAAAAAATTTCTAGAGATTATGTTCTTAATACAAGAAGTGGTATTAATACAGAGCTAGAAAAACTTGAAAAACATTGTCAGGAAATAGCGCTTGTGCCAGAAGTTGTTGACGGGGTTTATAAGCAGGATATCTCGGCTTTGTCTGGTATTCTGCCTTGGCAGCTAAATAAGTATGGCGTCGGTATTATGAGTGCGATTAATAAAGACGGCTTTACCTTGGTTCGAACTAAGACCACTGCTCGTACAGGTGATAATTTTTTTCTTAATGCACCACTAGGAAGAGCGATTGCTAGTACTAATGATCCAGTTGCTTCGGTCGAGGTAAACTCGGGTGATACTTCTCAGCTAATGTTACTAACCGGTTGTGATGTTCATAAGGACAATAAAAACATAGGAGCCTTAACGGCTAATTATTTAGCTGATGATAGTTTTGCCAGTCGTTTTGCTGAAAAGTATTTAAATAAGGACGTACAAATTGTTTTTTATACTAAAGATAGTGGTGTTTATAGTTCCAGTTTTTCCAATGAGACTGATAGAAAGCTTTTTTCATCTTATTTTTATCCAGAATCGGCTTGGATAAAGAATGCTTCAGATAATAGTTTTGTGCGCACCGCTAAAGGAGATATTTTTTTAATTCGTAATGTTATCTTTCCTGGTCTAGAGTCTTCGCCTGGTGGCGCCCTAGTTCTTATCCCGCTTAATAATATATTTTTAATTGGTTCCTTAGGAGCTGTTTTGCCAATTTTACTATTTTTATTTTTTCTATTTATTTTACATAGACGTTTCTCTAGAAAAGAAAAACAAAATATTTGGTGTTGCCCATTTATAAGTATTTTTGCTATTTTTTATGTTTTTTCTAGTCTAGCTTTGTTTACTAGCCTTTACAGCCAATACCCACTCTTAAGAAGCGGGGTTTATCAACTTTATAATTCTGTTTTGCGTTTTCAACCCGATGGTGGAGTATTTGATCGTCGCTATACGCAAAGAATTTCGGCTGTAGTAGACACTGGTAATGAATCAGTTAATGCTATTAGGTTGTCCATTTCATATAATCCTAGTCAAATAAAAGTCCAGTCAGTTGACATGGATCGTTCGATTTGTGGGCATTTTATTTTATCAGAGCACAATTCAGAAGTTGGTAAAATAAAGATGGAATGTATTATTCCGAACCCTGGTTTTACTGGAAATAATGCCGTTGTGGCTGATTTGTTTGTTAAAGCACTTGAAGATACCACAACTACAACTATTAAATTTTTAAGTGACACAGAGGTTTTAGCCAATGATGGTTTGGGTACAAGTGTTTTACGTTTAGCTAATGACTCAACTTTACGTTTTGAGAATTCAGGTAATCGTCAACAAAACAAGGAGCTAACAGTTTTTTCTCCCTCGCATCCTAATGCTGAGCGCTGGTATTCTAATGGTCGGGTTGATATTTCTTGGGAACCAAGGTATAGCGGTATTGTTACTGCGGCTGATAACTCTTGCGTTGTTAGCCCAGCGAGCTTACCGCCGCTTCATAAAAATGTTCCAAGAGATGGCATTTATCGTTTCATTGTAAGTGCTAAAGATGCATCAGGTTTAGATAATCTAGGCGAGGTTACGGTTAGGGTTGATACAACCCCGCCTGATAAGGTTGAATTAAAAGCCAGTGAAACAAAAGTTAAACCTGGCGGGATGGTTCGTTTTCAAGCTAGTGGTCATGATGCCTTAAGTGGTTTGCAAAGAGTTTTTTATATTAAGGTTAACGATGAAATTTTCTTCCCAATTGGTAGTGAAATATATATTCCCTTCCCTCAGTCTGGTAAATATAATGTTACTTTACGAGCTTATGATAAAGCAGGTAATTATAAGGATGCGACCCAAAAAATTATTGTTAGTCGTTTTCAGTAGTTTAAAATTTTATGAAAAATAAACACATTGTGTTATTAATATCATGCATCGTTTTATCACAACTAGTTGGTCTTTTGGGCAGCGTGTTGAGCATAGGCACGCCTAATGATTGGTATTCACAGTTAGAAAAATCATCATTAAGCCCATCGGCTTTGTTTGCCACAATAGCCTGGGTGGTAATGTTTCTTTTACTTGGAATTAGTTTGTATCTTGTTTTGTTGGACGTAGTTAACAATAAAAAAATTAATGATAAATTATTTAATCGTGCCATGGCTGTTTTGATTATTCAGTGGATATTAAATATTGCCTGGTCATTTATTTTTTTCTATGTAAGAAGTGCTTCTTTGGCTATGCTTGATTTAGTAGCTTTGATTTTTGCGGTTATTATTTTAATGTATTATTTCTACCGTTTACGTCCTCTAGCAGCCTACTTGCTCATACCGTATTTAGTCTGGTTATTGTTTGATGCTTATATGAATTTAGTAATTTTGCAATTGAACTAGTTATTCTAATATGGACAAGGAAGTAATTATCAAACAAGTTTTAATTATAAGCGGAATTATTTTAGGATTAGCTTTAGTGGTTTATCTTTTTATGTCAGCCAAACCATTTGTTAGTTTATAAATTTTAATTATTAAATAATTTTTATATGAATAAAAAAATATTAATCATTATTGGAGTTGTCGTTGTTATTGGTCTAGCTGTTTACTTTACAATGGGTAAAAAAGAACAGCCAAATCAAGGTGCGATTAATAATCGTTTGGCTGATGATAGTCAAATGGCGCCAGCTAAGTCATTAAAAGATCTATTGTTAGCTGGTAAAGCCATGAAGTGTGATTATAGCGATAAAGGCATGACAGGAACTTTTTATTTAGCGGATCAAAAAATGCGTGGTAACACCAAAATTACGGCCGATGATAAAACAATTGAAAGTCACATGATTATGGTTGATAAAACATCTTATACTTGGACAGAAGGAGCAAAGACTGGTTTTAAAATTGTTGCCAGCGAAGCTGATGTTCAAAATGCTAAAACAACTGAACAGCAGGAGTCGGTTAGTTTGGATAAAGCCATGAATTATAAGTGTGGCGATTGGTCAAAAGATAACTCATATTTTGAGCTTCCAGCTGGAGTTACTTTTAATGATTTAAGTTCTATGATTCCAAGTTCTACGCCAAAAATACCAAGCACAACAACCGATTCGTCAGAAAAAGATAATTTAAAAACTGCACAGTGTGCGGCCTGCGATAACGTTCCAGCAGCAAGTCAGGCACAATGCAAGGCGGCTTTAGGATGTAAGTAGCATTTATGTCATTATATATTCCAATTGTTCTGGGTACAGCTAGGGTTGGTCGAAAGTCAGAGTTAGTAGCTAATTATGTTTTGTCATATGTAAAAAAGCTAGGAGCAGAAACAGAGCTGATTGATGTTAGAGATTATATTCAAGGTTCTACTTATGGCTCAAATGAGAAAATAAATTCATGGAAAGAAATAGCTAATATAGCCGATGCTCTAATAATTGTTACGCCGGAGTATAATCATGGCTATCCTGGTGAATTAAAGATATTATTAGATAATATTTATCACGAACTAAGTCATAAGCCTTTAGGTTTAATCGGGGTTTCTAGCGGAACAATCGGAGGCGCCCGCGCGATTGAACAATTAAAATTATTGGCGATTGAGTTTCATATGATACCAGTTAGAACTAGTGTTTACTTTGGTCCAATCGCTAGCTTGTTTGATGATACAAATAATATAAAAGATGAAGCTGAATGGGATAAGAAAATGGCCGGCTTAACAGATGAGCTCTTGTGGTATGCCAAAACTTTGCAGGCGCCGCGGCAGGATTTACCCAAGGAAAATTAATAAAATAATTATTAATAATAAGTTTATGAGTTCACGAGTTGTCATTTGGGCTATATTAGCCCTCGTTGTTGGAGTGGCTGCTGGTTATTACTTTGGTTATAGCTCTGGCTATGATCAAGCCGCTAACTTCTTTTTGGCCAGTAAATAGTTAAAGTAATAAAAAACCACCTTATCTTGAGTGGTTTTTTATTATTATATGGTTTATTATATAAGTGTAAGTGGTTATAAATTATCTAAAAATAATATGGTAAATCAGCAATTAGTAGACTATGTTAAACAGCAGAAGCAGTTAAACATGAGCGATGATCAGATTAAGATCATTCTTTTATCTAAGGGCTGGCAGCAGTCTGATGTTGACGATGCTTTTAAAGCTATCGTGTCCCCTGCTTTAGCATTTAAATTTCCTGGTGCAGATGTTGGTCAATCGGGTTCCAGGGAAAATAAATTTTTGAATAAAAAACTATTACTAATAACTTCAGTTGTTATAGTTTTTCTTCTTCTGCTTGGCGGTAGCGCGTTTGCCTATTTTAAGTTTTTTCCGTCACCAGAGTCTGTCTTGCAAAAAATGACCATAAAAATTGCAGAAATTAAATCACTTGAATATTCAGGAGAAATTAAGGCAGAAGCTGAAGCTGGCACCATGTTAGGTTCAGGCAGTAGTTTAATGATCGGTAGCGAAAACCCGAACACCTCTATAAAAGATAATTTGCTAATCAATTTTTCCAGCTTAATCAATGTTGAAACCCCAGACAATCCTAGTAGTTACTTTTCTTTTGGCATAAAAACTAATGCCTTCAATCAAAAGGAAATAGCCTTCGCACTAGACTTAAGAACTATTGGAAAAATTATCTATTTAAAACTCAGTCAGCTACCTGATTTAGGATTCTTTGATTTAAAACCATTAAATGATAAATGGATGAAAATTGATCCCGAGTCTTTAAAGAAAGTTGGAGTAGACATTGAAAGTGAAAATCCAAATAATTTTGGTTTGTCTCAAGACCAACTAACTAACATAAAATTAGCTTTTCAAAAGTATAGAATTTTTAAAGTAATAGAAAAAATGCAGAGTGAAAAAATCGGAGATCTTGATATGTATCATTATAAACTGGATGTTGAAAAAGACGAGATGAAAAAATTATTTATAGAGATTTCTGAAATAGTTTCTAAAAAGAAAATGACGGATCAGGAGCTGATCGACTTTAATAAGTCCTTTGATGAGTCATTCGATGAATCAATTAAGACTGGAGAGTCTCATGATATTCAAATTTGGATTGGTAAAAAAGATTTTTTGCCTTATAAAATTTACGTCGGAACGAGTTTTAAAAAAACCGAAAAGATAAAGACTTCCGGGAATCTTAGTCTGACTTTAAATTTTAAAAATTTTAATCAGCCGGTGAAAATTGAAGCGCCAGATGCAAAGCCTGTTGAGCAGGTTTTTAGCGAGTTGTTTGCTGAGTTTCAGGGGCTATCGTCTAATTTAGATAATGAAGGTTTAGTCGATTCTGATTTTGATGGTTTGCCAGATAAAGTTGAGGCTGTTTACGGCACCGATCCAGCTAAAGCAGATACAGACGCTGACGGTTTTAGTGATTACAATGAGATTAAAGACGGCTATAACCCGCTTGGCGCAGGCAAATTAGCAGCTGACGCACCAAGTCTTAATGAACTAATGTTTAATACTAAAAACAGCGGCTCAAAAGATCGTGACTCGAAGCGTGTAGCTGATGTACGACAGATTATGTCAGGCGTAGAGCTATTCTATAATGACGCAAATAGATATCCTCTGAGTAACGAAGTGATACCTGGTAAGCCCCTTGTTTATAAGGAAACCACTTACATGGCAATCGTGCCAAGTAACCCCGAGCCTAGAAATGATGGTTCATGCTCAACCGACAATGACTATGTTTATAAGCGCATAGACAATAAAGATGGCAGCCAGTCTTATAGTCTAGACTATTGTCTCGGAGGGACTGTCGGAGATTTACAGCCAGGTAGTCACCAGGCAAGCCCACTTGGAATAGCGGGCAAAGTAGATTATTGGGAATAGATATTTGAAGCTATTTTGTTAAAAAGCGCTCAAAATGAGCGCTTTTTTACTGCTTCCTTGACTTATATAGCATATTATGATATAGTAAGTTTCATAGAATAAGTTAAAAAATAATTATAATTTAAAAATATAGCTCATTGAAAGGGGTTTACGTGAAACAATTAATTGTTTTAGTTTTCTTTATAGCCATGATAATACCTGGCTGTTCAAAGAAGGTTGAAGAAGTTCAGCCGCAGACTACCTTGTCAGCTCAGCTTAATAATTTTGGGATGAGATTATCTGACAAAAAAGAAGGCAATAGGTGGCATTTCGAAGCCACTTCCTTGTATGCTAATAAAAAGCTTGATTTTGACAGGTATAATTCTATTTACGCATACCGTGTAAGAGTAGAAGAGCATGTGTCAAATTCAAAGTTTAATTTTACAACCTATAAATCAGGACATAAACTAGATGTTGTCTTGAGAAGCGTTGAAAAAGAAACCGGCATTGTTATATGGGACATATTTACTAACACATTAGATTTCAATGTGTTCTCATTTAACTAGCTCATATTAAGTAGGCTATTCAACTTTTGTTGGGTAGCCTAATTTTTTTAATTTTATTTGACTCATTTTATTAATCATCAGATAATGTAGCTATGAACATATATTATTGGCTACATTCTTACTCCCCATATCCAATTGCCCTACAAATTGGAAACCTAACAATTTATTGGTATGGTGTGATGCTAGCTTTGGCGATTATTTTTGCTTTGCTAGTTTTTTTGTATTTAGGTTTAAGAAATAATTTAAGTGTAGATAATATTTTAGATGCTTCAACCTGGTTAATTATTGGTGGCATAATTGGCGCGCGTCTTTATGATGTTATTTTAGAATTACCATATTATATAAATCACCCGACTAGTATTTATAAAATTTGGCAAGGCGGCTTAGCGATTCATGGTGGAATAATCGGCGGTTTAATCGTGTTGCTAGTTTTTTCGAAATTAAAAAAAATAAATATTTGGAAAATAATTGGCGCACTTGTGCCTGGATTAGCTTTAGGTCAAGCGATTGGACGATGGGGCAATTGGTTTAATCAAGAGTTATTTGGTCGTCCAACTAATTTATCATGGGGAATTCCGATTAATCTTTTTAAGCGACCAGTGGGTTATGAAAGTTACGATTATTTTCAGCCAACCTTTTTATATGAATCAATCTTGTTGCTAGTAGTTAGTTGTTGGTTGTTTGTGTTAGTAAAGAATAAAAAAGTTAATGATAAATTAATTTTAGCTTTCTATTTAATTAGCTACGGTTTGATTCGTTTTATCTTAGAGCTCATAAAAATAGATTCAACTCCGAGTATTTTTAATTTACGCTGGCCACAGATAGTAAGTTTGATTATGATCATGGCTGGTGTTTGTTTAGTTTTTTTAAAAAATAAAAAAGCGGTCATCTGATTCAGGTGCCGCTTTAAATATTATATTGTAATTTGTTTTTTAGGCCGCGATTAAATAAAATGTTTGGCCTGTTTTTTTACCTGGGATTGTTTTTATTACCTGCCACATGTCCGCGGCCGGTAAATAAATCATTACTACTTTATTGTTAATTAAATCTGTATCCTTTGCAGAGGATATTTTCATCTCAATTCTTAAATTGGGATTTTTTTCATCCTTCTCGTATATTTTTATTACCTTGCCGGTAAAGCAGGCACCCCTTTTCTGCTTTTCTCTTATGACTTCGTATACTTCGCCTTTTTCTGGAAGGTCACTAGAGACGGTGCATTTGCTTTTCTTGAGTTTTCTCTCTCTTTTAAATGGGCGATCGCTCATTTTTGACTCCTTTTTTGATTTTAGTTTAGAAATATTTTGAAAAGATTTTTTATTTATACCTTATTTCAGTGCAAAAGTCAATATCGTAAAAAGCTAATATTGACACGATCTCTAGGGCTAGGTAAGATATAGCTTGTTAGCAGTCGCCTTGCTAGATTGCTAATCCCAGCTTTCGCTGGGACTTACTACTTATAAATAAATATATGAACTTAAAA
Organism: Candidatus Falkowbacteria bacterium; assembly: GCA_026396835.1. Taxonomy (NCBI): domain Bacteria; phylum Candidatus Falkowiibacteriota; species Candidatus Falkowiibacteriota bacterium. The sequence continues at coordinate 88,303 of JAPLWA010000006.1, read as the reverse complement.
CCATTAGCCGATTATTTAATTGTTAAACCTTTAGTCGAAGAAACTACAACTAAATCCGGCATTGTTCTACCTGATACGGTTGATAAAGAAAAACCAGAAAAAGGTGAAGTCATTGCGACTGGTCCTGGTAAAACTTTAGAAAGTGGCAACACGGCCACTATGTCAGTTAAAGTTGGCGATAAGGTTATGTTTAGAAAATATGCACCTGATGAAATTAAAGTTGACGGTAATGATTATTTAGTAATTCGTGAGTCTGATGTTATGTTAATAATGGAATAACTTTTTCCTTTTTAACAAACAGTCATTTAATAAAACTATAAGATCCTCCGTTTGCACGGAGGATGATAAGGATAAAGATTTAATAATATGTCTAAACAAATTATTTTTGGCGAAGAAGCACGCGCAGCTTTAAAGCGCGGCGTTGATCAGCTAGCCGATGCTGTGAAAGTTACACTTGGACCAAAGGGTAGAAATGTTGTTTTAGAAAAAAAATATGGTGCTCCACATATTACCAAAGATGGTGTAACAGTAGCGAAAGATATTGAGCTAGAAGATAAGTTTGAAAATATTGGTGCTGAAATAATTAAAGAAGCCACGTCTAAAACTGGTGATGCGGCTGGTGATGGAACAACTACCGCCACGGTTTTAGCTCAAGCTATGATTACTGAAGGTTTGAAATTAGTTTCCTCGGGCATAAATCCAATGGAACTTCGTAAGGGCATTGAAGAAAGAGTTACTAAAATTGTAGCTAACTTAAAAAGTATTTCTAAAGAAATTTCTACTAAAGAAGAAATTGCTCAAGTTGCTTCAATTTCAGCAAATGATAAAGAGATTGGTACTATTATTGCTGAAGCCATGGAAACCGTTGGTAAGGAAGGTGTGATTACAGTTGAAGAAGGTATGTCCTTTGGTGTTGAAAAAGAAGTGGTTGAAGGTATGCAATTTGATCGCGGATATGTTTCGCCTTACATGATTACTAATCCAGAAGCCATGAAGGCTGAAATGTCTGAGCCATACATTTTGTTAACTGATAAAAAGATTTCTTCTATTCAAGAAATTTTACCATTGCTAGAAAAAGTTGTTCAATCAGGTAAAAAAGATATTGTTGTAATTGCTGATGAAATTGAAGGCGAAGCTTTGACTACTTTTATTGTTAATAAATTGCGCGGCACCTTTAATGTTTTAGGTATTAAAGCTCCTGGTTTTGGTGATCGACGCAAAGCTATGTTAGAAGACATTGCTATCTTAACTGGTGGTAAAGTTATTTCTGAAGACTTAGGCTTGAAATTAGAAACCACTGAATTAGCTGATTTGGGACAAGCCAGAAAAGTTGTTGTTTCAAAAGATAATACTACTATTGTTGATGGCGCTGGTAATAAGGAAGCTATTAAATTACGTGCCGAACAAATTAAGAAAGAAATTGATTTAATTGAATCCGATTTTGATAAAGATAAATTAAAAGAACGCTTAGCTAAATTATCTGGTGGCGTAGCAGTGATTAAAGTTGGTGCTGCAACTGAAACAGAAATGAAAGAAAAGAAAGATAGGATTGAAGATGCGCTTAACGCGACCAAAGCCGCGGTACTCGAAGGCGTTGTGCCTGGCGGCGGCATTGCGCTATTAATTGCGAGTGAAGTTATTGCGATGTTGATATCTGGGCAAGAAGAAAAAAATCCAGGAGCCAAGGTTATAACCAACGCAGTTGTTCAGCCCTTTAATTGGATTATCAATAACGCTGGCCTAGACAGCGCTTCAATTCTAAATCAGGTTGTTGAGCAGGTTAAAGCTGGTAATAAGTTTGCTGGATTTAATGCCCTAACCGATGTGATTGAAAAGGACATGTTTGAAGCTGGAATTATTGACCCTACGAAAGTAGTCCGCTCAGCCCTTGAGAACGCTGCTTCAGCCGCGATTATGTTCTTAACTACGGAAACCGTGGTTGCTGATAAGCCAGGTGAAAAAGAAGATGATCATGGTCATAGTCATGGTGGTGGTATGATGGGAATGTAATTCCGCTTAAATGGAATTACCCTGACTTTACGTCAGGGTGCGGTGTTGCCAATGTTAAATTTAGTGATATAATAAAATTATTAAACACCCTCCTCTCCGCTTCGGCGGAGCTGAGGGTGTTTTTTTATGTCATCCTCGCGCAAGCGAGGATCCAGGAGTATACCGTAGAAACTTTAACTAATCTAATTCTATGACAGGAGGGAAAGTGTATTATGTTTATATTTTATCAAGTAAAAGGAATGGTACTCTTTACGTTGGGTTTACTAGTAGTTTGTTAAAAAGAATAGAAGAACATAAAAATGGCAAATATTGTGGTTTTACTAAAAAGTATAATATTAAGCGTTTGGTTCATTTTGAAATATTTGATGACCCAAATACAGCCATTGGTAGGGAAAAAGATTTTAAACATTGGTATAGAAAATGGAAAATAAATTTAATTGAGAAAAATAATCCCACCTGGCGGGACCTGTATTATGATGTTTTAAGATATGAAAAATAAAGTTACTATTTTTTACCCCCTGGATCCTCGCTTGCGCGAGGATGACATTAATCTAATTAATAAAACTTTATGAGCTCAAAAATATTTTCAACCGCTGTTGTCGGCTTAGACGCCGAAATAGTTGAAGTTGAAGCCGAGATGGGCGGCGGTCAAATGGGAACTTTTTCTGTTGTTGGCTTGCCAGACATCGCGGTAAGCGAATCCAGAGAAAGAGTTCGCAGTGCTGTTAAAAATTCTGGCCTAGATTTCCCGCGCATTAAGACAACGGTTAATTTAGCGCCAGCTGATTTAAGAAAACAAGGACCAAGTTATGATTTACCAATTGCCATTAGTGTTTTAATTGCGGCCGGTAGAATAAATCCAGTTTTGTCTTTTAATAAATTTATTTTTATTGGTGAACTAGCCTTGTCTGGCGAAGTGCGAGCGGTTAGTGGTGTTTTGTCTGCTACGATTTGTGCGCAGAAAAAAAGTTTTACAAAAATTTTTGTACCAAAAGTTAACGCCGCTGAAGCAGCCCTAGTTCCAGGTATTGAAGTTAAGCCAGTTGAGACTTTGCGTGAAGTAATTAATTATTTAATTGGTAAAGACGATATCTCTAGTTTTGTAGCTAGTGAGTTAATTTTAAAAAATGACATTATACCATTTGATTTTTCTGAAGTGCGTGGTCAAGAGCATGTTAAGCGCGCTTTAGAAATTGCAGCAGCTGGTGCTCATAATGTTTTTAGGTTATGGACAACAACCCCCAGTATTTAGATTTGAGATAATTAAGGTTTATAAATAAAACACCCCTGATTAAAGAGGTGTTTATATAATGTATTAAGAACCTTGAGTGTAGTCTATCTATGACAGTGGTATTGCCCATATCTTAACCCCCATCTTTTACAGTTTGTGCGACAAGTGTGGCAACCTCGCCTGTCGGTTCTTCCAGGGTGAGCAAATACGGGCTCAACTAGAACAAATGTGAATATAACAAGAATGATTAATACAATTTTTTTTCATAAATTAATTTTAACAACTAATTATTCACAATCAGTGCATGTAACATCCCAAGTATCTCCATCATATCCCTCTGAATCTGTATAACTATCACCAGATGCACTACCATCTTCGTCTAGTGTAGCCCCATCTAAATCTAAATGACCACCATTGGAAAACTGTATTTGCTCCACTTCTCCGTCAGAAATTTCTGCATCTAAATCATAACAATCACCAGTGGTATTATTACAAGCTTCTACAGAATGAGTGCCGTCGTTTCTGGTGGTATCAAGCTCTTCTGATTCATCAATAAAGGATTCAGAGTAACTTGGTGAGTCGTCGTAGCTACTTGAATAACCGCTATCATTCGAACAACCAGTTAGAATAAGTAATAGGGGTAATATATAAACTATTTTTTTCATATATTTAAATTATTAATAAATAATTTAATAATCACAAGCACAACCAGGCGGTTTGTGACAGGTATAACTTCTTGAAATGCAGGAATCACCACAAGCTTGGCCAGTGGTGCAGTGTTTGCAACAACCATCGTTAACGGGGGTTGTTGATGATTCTGTGGCGGAGTTATAGTTTGGATAACTCGAGTAGGTTGATTGGCTTGAGTCTGTGCATCCTGCTAAAAACAGCGGGATAATAAGTATTAATAGTATTATTTTTTTCATATAGATTAATTATTTGTTTTATTTATTTTTGAATGTTTATTTTTAAAGTAAAGCCATAATAACCCGTAAACAATTATAATAAATAGAAGAGTGTACTGTTCGTGGTAAACATTTATGTCTCTTTGTACTGCATTATCAAGATTTTTTCTTGCCTCAGCTATCATCGAATCTTTTTTTTGCGCAACTAAATCATACGAAACATCAGAATCATAGCAATAGGATATTTTACCCCCCTTTGAATAACTAGACCTACCTCCACAGCTACTTCCATTTGACGCTGTATCATAGGGACATGGACAATTTTCTGTGTAATTTGCTCTATTTTCTTTTATAAATATATTTGAAAAATACTCTCGTTTTTCATTTGATATTGAACTAATTTTATCTAGATACTCTTTAAAGTAAGTATTTTCACAATCCGTACGAGACGTAACGCACAGCTTGCCTATTGTATACTGCCCCTCTTTGCCGAGAATTGTTGAATACAAAGAAGCACCATAAAAATAGTTAAATACCACTGTTAAAATAAAAAGAACCGAAATAATAATTCTAGTTCTTTTTATAAGCATATTATGTGTTTATTATTAAATTTTATATTATCGACACGCCCACCCATGACAACTTCTAACATAACCCCCAATATAGTGACTTCCTTTGCCATGACTATTATAACCACCAATACGATGACTTCCATAACGAGCTCTAGCTTCTGCATTATGAATAGAAAGTCCGAAGGTTAAAACAGCAGAAATTAGCACAAAAATGAATAGTTTTTTCATATTATTATATTCAAATAATTATATTTTAATGCTATACCCTATTTAGTTATTTGTAAATATTAGCCAATTATAGTAAATTTGAGGAAGCGACAAAATTAGAGTAAAGTAAATGTATATGTAGATTTATATGGAAGATATTAAAAACAAATTTAGGTTAACCGATGAACAAATTGATAGATTAAAACTTCTTGAAACAGAGGAGCCATTTCAGTCCGCTGTAAAAAAATTTCGTAATAAGTTTTCTATAAATACTGATACGGGCTCTTTTGGTTTTTTTGGAGACATTGATGAAGAGCTACGAGCAATAGGGAAAAAGTTTAAATTACCATTTTCTCTTATGAGGAGCCAAATTATTGTTTATATAAAATATAACAAATGGGGATTTGAAACCCTGTTCCCTGAAAAATTTTTAGAACCAGCGCTACAAACACCAATTAATTACGATATTGTTAACTCACCTATAGCTTTGATAGATAAAAATGGAAAAGTTGTAAAATATTCTGAAAAAGTAAGCCTTGTAACTTATGCACGACTAAGCGTTAAAGAGGAAAAAGAAGCTTTAAAATTATTAAAATATTTTCAGAAAGAATATCTTAACCCAGATTATACCAAGCAAGTAAGAAGAAGTAGAAATATTAAAAGAGACATAGCTATTGAAAAAGAAATGTCAACGCGTATTCCTAGTCATAAAGAAGAAAAAACTTATGGATACCTGTCACTTGTTAAAAAAGAAATGGAAAAAGGAGTAATAACACCTGAAAAATTTAAGGAAATCAAAAAGAATAACTTACGTGACCTTGAAATTGTTGACGTAGGTAAAACCAGCGCTGATGTTGCCGATAGCTTACTTGGCGATAGTGGTAGTGCTGGTAACGCAAGACAGATAAACTCAAGAATTAAGAAAAAAAAGAAGAAAATATTTGGTAATAATATGTGACAATAATTTTAAAAATTGTTGTCACAACTGAGGTAACAAGCATACGTTATATTAATTATGGTACTACCATAATTTTTTTTATATTCAAATGAAAGAAGATTATCATATTCAGTTAATAGAATCTTTAACCTCGCCACCCGAGGTAGAGTTAAGGCTATATAAAGCACTTGAAATGTTATTAAATATTGATTTAATTAATAATTTAAATTTAGAAAAATATGAAGAGCATACATCGTCGCTACAAAAACATAGAAATTAAGAATCCTGGTTATAGTTCCTATATCTGTTTTACTGAAGCTGTTGTTGGACGGAGGTTTAGTACTCAGACAATAAGTCGCTGGTTTAATAGATTAGTATCTAAGGACGATTACGCCTCAAGTGATAAAAAAGATATTCTCAAACATTTAGTGAGGCTTTCAAATAGCCCTACCACAACAAAAAATAAGGTTAAATCAGCGTTCTAACAAGGTTATTTTTAAAAGACGAGTATTATATCAATTAGCTTAAGCTAAGCACCTATATGACTAATATGACTAAAAATTACTATAAAGATTTATATCAAACTAAAGATAGCGAAATCGCGACTATTCTATATTCCATGAAGCAGGTTTTGGATACTACTTTTTGGGAAAACGGGAGTTGTTTCTTTGTGTTTGCCAATAAGGATAAGTGTGAAAAAATTATATCGGATTATTTAAATGACAAAATTACAATAGGGGCTAAGTCTCTAATGGAATCAGTAAGAACCATCAAAAGTATAGTTAAGGGCGCTTTCTAAATTTTTTTAGTAGATTTATATGGAAAGTATAGAAGATATTATATCTAGAAATGTTAAATTCGTTAGTATCCCTAAAGTAAAAAATAGGGGAAATTTTACTATGGTGCCAAATAGTTTTATTACCTCAAAGGAGCTATCTGTTTATGAAAAAATGACTTGGATAGTAATAAAAAAATATTTGATGATTCATCGTACTTGTTGGCCGAGTATATCAACTATTGCTAAGAATGTTCCCTGTAGTGAATCTAGTGTAAAAAAAGCGATTAAGGGGTTAGAGCTTAAGAGTTATATTTCAAAAGAAAAAAAATTAAACCATAGAAGTAATGTTTATAAAGTTATGAATGGTTCTCCGTAATAGTTATTAGATACCTTAACATAGGAGCTATAAACCCACTATATAGGCGCCATATACCCACTAATAATATAAATAGAAAAATATAAAAGAAGAATATAATATTAGAATTATCTTTAAATAATTATATGAATAATAAATTGCAGAACAAAGAACCAACTAGTATTGAAAAAGTTCTTAATCCTATTAAGAAAAGCTTGGGTTTTTATTCTGTTACTCGTGAGTTACATGAAGAAATATTACCTAAAATAATGAACGGGAATGAAGAGGAGAAAAAGATTGCAACCGAAAGGCTTAATAAAAATATAAATAAACTATTTAGAGCTCTTGAATCAGAAGTGCATGCAACGGCAATGGAAAGTTTTGACCCTAAATTACACGACTGGGTTTTTGAATTAATTTCTAGGATAATAGAAGAGAACAATTGCACCACTGAATTAGAAAAAGCAGTAGCTACGGTTGTTGCCACTACACATATTAGATTTATGGATTGTTCTAAAAGATTAAATGATTATTTTAATGATTCATATGATAGTACAAAAGACCCTGTTCGTTATTTGGAGATATTAAGCAAACAAGTTGATAGAGCAAATCGGCAATTTTTAAATTCAGTATTAGCTCTTAAACAGCTTAAAGCCCCGTTAGTTGAAATGAACATCAAAGCACATACTGCTTTCGTTTCTGATAAACAACAAATTAATGTAAGCAATGAAAAAAATGAAATTATCAAACCTTAATGATTTAGGCAAAAAATTTTTAGTTGAGGACTGCCAACAAATAGATATTAACTTATTCTTAAAAAGAACCAGGGGAAAACTAAAGGAGATTTTACTTTACTCTGAGATTGAGGCTGATGGCCTTAAAATAGGGTTAATAACTAGCGCTACCCACTATAAAGGCCTTAGGTATTGGTTTAAATGCCCCTTGTGCGGGAGAAGGGTTGGAAAGCTGTATAAACAGCCTATAAATCAGGGATTTGGTTGTAGGGCTTGTTTAAACCTTGAGTATAGAAGCAGGAGATATGGGGTATGAATGAGGCAAATATCAGTATTAACAAAACTTGACAAAAGTTGACATAGTGTTAAAATGTAAGTAGCTATAAATTATTTATAAAATTATAAAAATATGTCATGGGACCTTATTATTACTCTTATTCTTGTTGTATTGTTTACTGCCAGCGCTGTAAAGAAAGGTTATGGAAATATAATCTCAAAACTTGATGATTTAAAAAGTGAAATAAGTTCTCTAAAGAATGGGTCAAGTGATGACAATGATTATTTCAATGATTAACAATATGAAAAATATTATAAAAGATAATTGGTTTAAATTAGTTTTAGTTATCTTTATTGTAGCTATTTTTATTCCTCTACCATCTAAAGCTTTTTTGGATTGTTCACAATATGGGTTAATGGCATATGCAGATTATTCTGGATATTGTAAATGCATGAGTGGTTACATTTGGGGTAAAAGCTTTATGGGCCAGCCATATTGTGTAAGTGGTTCCTCATATTGTTATGACAATTATGGTTTAGGGTCCGAATATGATAGCTACAGTAATAGCTGTAAATGTAGTAGTGGCTATGTTTGGGATAATACTTTTACGGGAAGTAGATGTGTCTCTTGTTCTGAGAAATATGGGATAGGCGCTATGTCAGATTATTCAAGCGGAGGATGTAAGTGCATGAGTGGCTATATTATGAATTCTGATTCATATGGTAACCAAAGATGTTTAGATGGCAATCAAGCTTGTAGAAGTAAGTTTGGACTTTATTCTTCTTATAACTCATCAACAAACAAGTGTGAATGTTATGCAGGGTACACCTTTAATAGTGAAAATCAGTGCGCAGAAAAACAAAACAATGTTTATTATAAATTAATAGAATTAGATACAGCTGCCAAAAAGGCAGTTATAAAAAGTGATTATGGTGGTGGTTATTATTCTATTGAATATGGATTTGGTTGTTTTAGCGGAACATTTAGTAGATATCTTAATAAAAACATAGTTATTAATTTGGGGACTAATTTAAGAATAGAGCGCTATGACAAAGTTGTCCTGCAAGATGATAATGAGACTTGCGATATCACAAATATAGTGATGGTAGATTCCAATTTCTTCTTGGTAAAAAAAGAAATAGGGGTAAATTTTCAAACTAACAATACAGAGTGTCCGTTGAATTCATATTTATACAACAATACTTGTTACTGTAATCAGGGGTATATCACTAGTGCTGATAAAACAGAATGTATAAAACAAATTCAATATGTAGTGGTAAATAATACAATCAACTTAAGAGAAAAGGCAAGTACAAGTTCAAGGGTTATTGGTCAACTTAAGAAAAATATAAAGTATGAAATTATTGATTTGTCTAATAAAGACTGGGTTAAAATTAAATTTGGAAATAAAAATGGATGGGTTTCAAAAAAATTAGTTAGCATCAAATAATATGAAGAGATTTATAATCCTAATAATTTCAGTTTTAATATTAAGTGGCTGTAGTTATAAAATTGTAAAAAACCCAACAGATGATAGGGCTGATGGTGTTATTAATAGAGGTGGAAATATTTTTGTTAAATATTCAAGTGGGAACGAAAAACAAGTTACGTTTACTGGTGGTGATAGTCAACCAAGTTTATCAGAAGATAAAAAATTAATAGTTTTCGTGAGAGATATAGGAGATAAGGTACCGTCTATTGATTTTGCTGGCGGGACAACAAATTATAATCAAATTTGGTTATTAAATTTAGACACCTTGGTAGAGAAAAAGGTTTTTAAGTCTTCTGACTTAAAAGATATTAATCTTCTTCTTAATGCAGTAGGAGAAAAATTTCCGATAGATAAAATAGCAAATTTATCAAACCCATTAATATCACTTGATAATAATTATATTTATTTCATGTCTTTAGCGTGGGTAACCTCTGGCGCTATATTTTCATATAATTTAAACGACAATCAAATCAAATTAATATCAGACGGTAATAGCTTGTCCCTGGTTAAAGATGGAGAATTTAGGGGTGATTTAATAATAAGCAGACATAAATATTATGAAGAAGGTGGGGCTTATGATAATGATTACATTATAGACCCCAACACAGGTAAAGAATTAAAAATGTTAGGAGTTAGTAACTAAATTTATAAAATAGCTATTAAAATTATATGGATAAAAATAAATTAATTTTAGCGATTTCAATATTACTTGGTTGTATTATTTTAGGAGGATTTTATTATTCTGTTGAAAAGAGTAAGCAGGAATTAGTTGAAAGACAGGAGAATAAAAAACAACAAAGTTTAAAAGAATGTCTTGATAATGTTCAGAAAGATTATATGGCATTAGCAAAATTGAATGGTTTTGAGATAACTGATGATAAATTTGTTAAAGGACCTACTGCCACTTATGATAAGATGAAAGAATCCAAGAAAGCAAAAGATGATGATTGTTTTAGACAATTCAAATAAATAGTATGAAAAAAATTATTCCAATCTTAATGCTTGTCGTTGCTCTGTCTTTGAGTGGATGTAGCTATAATGACGCCAAAAATTCTACAGTAAATACTAATAAAAATGCAAAAACTGATATAGTAAATGTAAGTGTTAATAAGTTTTATAACGGTAAAGATGGTTTCTCGCTGTCTATTCCTAGTGGCAACGATTCTACTTGTATATGGACATACGAAGGAGGAAGTGCTTCTGTGCCATATTCAGTTACTACAAATGCTAATACAGCTACAGAAAAACATACAATAACTTTTATTTCAGACACAAGAGATTCTTATTCTAATTTTAAGGTTACTTGTGTTGATGATTTTGGTAATCAGTACATTGGTATATTCCCTGTAAACTAAATAAATAATATGAAAGAACAATGTGAATATCAATTTTACACAGTAGAAGAAATAGCTAAGATTTTAAAAGTTAGTAAGATGACTATTTTTAGGTATATCAAAAGTGGTAAGTTAAAAGCTATTAAGGTTGGTCAATGGAGAATTAAAAAAGAAGATTTTGATAAATTTATAAATAAATAATATGAAAAAATTAATATTTGTTTTACCTATTTGTTTGTTAGTACTTTCTGGATGTACAACTGAATCAAACCTTTCACAGGTACAGACGTCTCAAGCCGAGACTCAAACGATACAGCCTACGTCAAACAATAAAGTAAGTGCTGATGAGTCATTGGCGTGTGCACAATTAGGTCCAACTACATTGGCTAACGCAATTTCATCAGACGGAACAACAGATAGTAGAATAGGTGTCACATTAAGCTTCTCTACTTATCACAGCTATTACAACACAGCACTCAAAAAATGTTTTGTCTTGGTTTCTTATACTGAAAATTGGCCTAATATTATAACCTATATTACTAATGTAAAAAGACTTTACGACGCTAGCACAAACACCCAAATAGCAGATTATATGGAGAATATTGATAAGGCTAGTGTTAGTCAAGTTAAACTATTGTGTTCAATCAATGAACTTGGTGAAGCCTTTATTGATGATTGTACTGTACCACAGTTTGATGATTATGTTAGAACCAAAATGGGTGGTAACAATTATTAATTTTAATTTAATTAAGCATCACTTGGTATGAAAAAAGCGGTTTATTATGCTCGTGTCTCCAGTGATAGACAGAAAGAAGAAAAAACAATAGATTCACAGGTTGCCATCCTTAAAGAAAGGATAAAAGAAGATGGTAATATTTTAGTTGGTGAATTTATTGATGAGGGTTGGTCTGGAGAAACTATTGATAGACCAGAGCTTTGTAAATTAAGAGAAGGTATTAAAAATAATGAATTTGAAGCAGTTTATATTTATCATTTAGACAGGCTCTCAAGGGAGCTTGGCAACCAGTTGTTTATAATAAGCGAGATTAAGCGCTATGGTGTTGAGATTTATACTTCTCAAGGTAAACTAGAAGATGACCCTAATAATCGTCTCTTAATGCAGATGCAGGGTATTGTGGCTGAACAGGAGAAGATTAGAATATTAGAGAGAACTAGGGGTGGCCGATTGCAAAAAGCAAAGAGAGGTGTTGTCGTTGGCTCTTTGTCTCCTTATGGTTATGATTATATTAAGAAAGAAGAAAAGAAAGATGGTTATTACGTTGTAAATAAAAAAGAAGCCGAGATTGTTAAAAAAATATTTAATCTTTTTATAGAATTAAGAAGCATAAGAGCAGTAGTAAAAAGACTACAAGATGAAAAAGTTTCTCCACCAACTAAAGGCAACATTAAATGGGGTAAGTCTACAATCCATAGGATTTTAACTCGAGAAGATTATATCGGTATTGCTTATTATAATAAATTCTCAGCAGTTGAAACAAAAAATAGCAGAGAGAGAAAGTTTAAAAAAATTGTTAGAACAGGGAGAAAGCTAAGAGAAAAGAAAGAATGGATACCTATTTTAATTACTCCAATTTTAAATAAAGAGATTTTTTTATTGGTTCAAAATATTTTAAATAAGAATAAGGAGAGCAAAAGGAGAGAATCAACAAGACAATATTTATTAAGTGGTTTAATTAAGTGTGATGTTTGTGGCTCAACCTATTGTAGTAACCCTCATAAAAATTATTTATCTTATAGGTGCAATAATAGAATTAAAAACTTCCCTCTTCCTAAGGATTGCGATGGCAGTATGATTAAGACTGAGAAAATGGATAATTTAGTTTGGGAATCTGTGAAGGAAGCTATTTTAAAACCAGAGATAATTTTGAAGCATCTTGAAAAGCATGCAGATAAACATAACATGAGTTTTAATAGTGCCGAAGATAAAATAATAGAAAACGAGAAAAGAATTAATGAGCTAGAGAAAAAACAGGATAAGTTAGTTGATGTTTTCGGGGAAGGGCTAATAGAAAAGGATGTTTTTATAAGAAAGACTAATGAGTTAAATAAAGAACTAGAGACAGCTAAAGATAATATCTTAAATTTAAAAGAGGTTAAAAACACCTCAATAGATAAAAAAATAATTAGAACAAAAGTAAGACATTTTTGTACTATAGCTAAAAATAGAATGGATAATTTTAGTTTTGAAGAGAAAAAGCAGTTTTTAAACATTGTGTTAGATGGCATTAAATTGAACACAGTTAGTAGGACTATAAAAATACAAACAATAATTCCTCTTATTTCTAGGCCATTTTCTTTGCCTAGTGCGTTATCGTCCCTAACTTCTTAATGACCGGTCCGCCGGGTAGCGGTAAGACTTTGCTAGCCAGAAGTTTGCCGTCAATTTTGCCCGACTTGGTTTTAAGTGAAGCACTAGAAATTACCAAAATTTATAGCGTGGCTGGTCATTTGCCACCTGGTACAGGCTTAGTAAATAGTCGGCCATTTAGGTCGCCTCACCATACCGCGTCCGGCGCCGCCCTAGTTGGTGGCGGGGCATGGCCTAGGCCTGGTGAAATATCCTTAGCCCATCGCGGCGTCTTGTTCTTAGACGAGTTTACCGAATTCCCGCGACCAGTGCTAGACAACCTGCGTCAGCCCCTAGAAGACGGCGTGGTAGCGATTAGTCGTGCTGCTGGTCAACTTATCTTTCCGGCCAAATTCATGCTGGTAGCGGCTATGAATCCCTGCCAATGTGGCTATTTTGGAGATAATGAAAAACACTGTATTTGTTCGCCTGGCCAAATTATGGCTTATCGCAAACGTATTTCCGGGCCTATTTTAGATCGCATTGATATTCATATTGAAGTACCACGCTTAGAGTTTGAAAAACTTGATACCCCAAGTAGTGGCGAAAGTTCTTTGATAATTAGAAATCGAGTAGCCAAGGCAAGGCTTAGACAAGCTGAAAGATTTAGTGAAATAAATTGCGTTGCTAACGCTGAAATGAGCTCAGCCTTAACTCGAAAATATTGTAATTTGTCGGATGAATTAAGAGCCTTGATGAGAGCCGCTGTTTTGCAATACGATTTATCAGCTAGGGCTTATTTCAGAATCCTAAAATTAGGACGTACGATTGCCGATTTAGCAGGGAGTGATGAATTAAAGCTCGAACATCTTGCCGAGGCCCTGCAATATCGTCCAAAAGTCTTATAAAAAGTCGTTGTTTAGGAGTTAAAATTTTGCTATAATGTATAGGACATTAATTTAACCTATGTATAGAAAAATATTTGTTTTAGCAATCTTAGTTTCAGTAGTTGCAACTACTGGTTTTGGTTGTAAAACTGTTTCAAAAGATGTGCAGCAAAAGATGCAGCCAATTTCTATCAACTATTGGCGCGTTTGGGATGGACCAGATGATTTTGATCCATTAATTCAAGCTTACCAGCAGCTTCATCCTTTTATATCAATCAACTATCGTAAGTTACGTTATGATGAATATGAGCAAGCCCTGTTAGATGCTTTAGCTGAAGATCGTGGACCAGATATATTTTCAATTCAAAATACTTGGGTAAGAAAGTATCAGAGTAAAATGAGTCCTTTGCCAGATTCAATTTCCATGGTTTATCCTGTGACCAAAGGAACATTAAAAAAAGAAGTTATACCAGAATTGCGAACCACAAAAAGTGTTACTGTAACAGACGTCAAAAATATGTTCGTTGATACGGTTTATAATGATGTTGTTTTAAATGATGCGAACCAACCAAAAATTTATGCTTTACCTCTGTCGATTGACACCTTGGGCATGTATTACAATAAAGATTTATTGAACAACGCCGGTATTGCCGAGTTGCCAACTTATTGGAACAAAGATTTTCAGCAAGCGGTTAAAAAATTAACCAAGCAAGATTTGAAGGGTGATTTAATTCAGTCCGGAGTGGCCTTGGGTGGCTCTGCTAACATTGAGCGCTCAGCTGATATTTTAGCTGCCTTAATGATGCAAAACGGAGCTGTGATGATGGAGGGTAATGAGGTTACTTTCAATACTATTCCACCAATCTTTGCTGAGCGAGGTTATAACCCAGGTATGGAGGCGGCTCGATTCTATGCTGACTTTGCTAACCCGTCAAAAGAAGTTTATTCTTGGAATAGTCAGTTAGATAATTCTCTAAAACGCTTTACTGATGGTAAGCTAGCTATTTTCTTTGGTTATTCATATGACTTGCCAATTATTCAAGCCCAGGCCCCAAAGCTTAATTTTGCAATCGCCAAATTCCCTCAGATTGAGGGTAATCCTAATGAAGCTAACGTGGCTAATTATTGGGTAGAGGGTGTGTCTAGTAAAAGTAAATATAAAAATGAAGCTTGGGACTTTATACAGTTCATGACCACTAAGCCAGAGCAAGTAAAAAAATATCTAGATAAAACAAAACATCTTACTGCTTTGCGTTCATTGATTAACGAGCAACTTAACAATGACGAGCTTAAGGTTTTTGCTAGTCAGTTGCTAGTAGCAAAGAGCTGGTATCGAGGTAGAGATTTTCCTTCCGCTGAAAAAGCGATTAATGAAATGGTTGATTTGATCGTTGCTAATCCCGAGGCCTTAGAACAAGCCGTGAACATTGCCGCTGGCAGAGTTCAACAAACTATTGGTCAATAATATGAAACTAAAAAAAATATTAGTTACCCTGAGCTTGGCATTAGTGCTGCTTGCTCCAGCTATGTCTTCAGCTGCATCTATCTTAAGTCAGGATATTATTAATGCCGCGAATTGCTCTAAGACAAATCCCTGCACGCTTAATACTTTTATCGCTTTGGGAGTGAGTGTGGCTAACTTTATTTTAGGCATTGTTGGAGCCCTAACTTTATTGATGTTTGTGTTTGGAGGTTTAATGTGGATTTTGTCTGGCGGCTCAAGTGATAAAGTACAAAAAGGAAAAGATATTATTCTCGGCTCAGTGGTTGGTTTGCTAATAGTGTTTTCTAGTTATTTAATTATTAAATTTACCACAGAAACTTTGGGCGGAACCTTCCATGCTTCGCCACCACCAGATACGATTACAAGCACAACTTCGACAACAACAGGGACTGAGTGCGAAAGTCCTCGATATGATGGACACTGTTATTTGGATACCACGATGTGTGATACTAGTCCTACTGGCCGAGAGATTTCAGCGAAACTTGGCTGTGGTGACGGAAAGCATTGCTGTTATAAAAGTAAGACTCAAGAAAAAACCCAATGCGCTGATGATAAATGCGTGGCTACTGTATGTGGCGCAGGAGAAAAATTTGATACAACAAATTTTTATTGCGTTGACCCTTTGAAAAATTGTTGTGTTCCAGAGTAGGCTCCGTAGATAATTACTAATTATTTCAATTATTATATATAAGCATGTTTTTCCAAAAAAAATCTTTGATGTTTGATTCTGATAGTGTCGGTCAGCAATTACGTTGCGCAAGAGAACAAAAAAACTTAAAAATTGAAGTAGTTGCCAAGAAGTTAATAATTAAAGTAGACTATCTTAAGGCCCTAGAAGATAATGATAAAACAAAGTTGCCTACCGGGGTTTATGCTAAAAATTTTTTAAGGGAGTATGCTCGTTTTTTAGGTCTAGATTATAAAAGCTTACTTAAAGAGTTTAGTGGTGAAGTGGTTTTGAATGAGGATAAAAATGAAGCCTTATTTGAAAGGCAGGTGGTGGCGAAAAAATATTTAATTGCCATTCCAGCCTTAATTAGAAATTTGTTAATCGGATTAGCGGCTCTGCTTTGTTTGATTTATATTGTGTTCTTAATTAATAAAATCTTTCAAGCGCCGCGTTTAATTGTTAGTTATCCAGCTAGTGATTTTCAAACCACCAAGAAGGATTTAGAAATTGTTGGCCAAACAGAATCAGAAAGTGATGTGCAAATTAATGGTCAAGATGTGCAAGTTAGTAATGACGGAAGTTTTAAAAAGAATATTTATTTGGAGCGTGGACTTAATACTATAATAGTAAGTGCCAAGAAAAAGCATAGTCGGTCTGCTCGTCTTACTCGACGTATCCTTTTTGAGGATAATACACCCTCCCTTAATTCAGCTAATTAATTTAATTTTATGCCAGAAAAAGTAAACAAGAAAGAAAAAATTCCAGCCGCAGCCACCGGTGATGCTAAGCATCAGGCCGCTGACGCCGCTGTTGAACAAATTAAATCAATGTTTGGTGAGGGCTCGATTATGAAGTTCGGCGACGTTCAGGCAACTGACATCGACGCCGTGCCTACTGGTTGTGTATCTTTGGATTTAGCTCTCGGTATTGGCGGTATGCCTCGTGGTCGTGTAATTGAGATTTATGGACCAGAAGCTTCAGGTAAGACTACTTTAGCGCAACATGTTATTGCTGAAGTTCAACGTCAGGGCGGCATTGCTGCTTTTATCGACGCCGAACACGCCCTTGATCCTGAGTATGCCAAAAAGATTGGTGTTAATATTAAGGATTTACTTATCTCTCAGCCTGATACCGGCGAACAAGCCTTAGAAATTCTAGAAACTTTAGTTCGCTCTAATGCGATCGACGTCGTTGTGGTTGACTCGGTTGCCGCGCTTGTCCCTAAAAAAGAAATTGAAGGCGATATGGGTGACTCACATATGGGCTTACAAGCTCGTTTGATGTCACAAGCTTTGCGTAAGTTAACAAGCATTGTTTCTAAAACTAAAACTGTAGTTATCTTCATCAACCAAATCAGAATGAAGATCGGTGTTTTCTTTGGTAATCCGGAAACAACTACTGGTGGTATGGCTTTGAAATTTTATTCTTCAGTCCGTGTTGAAATTCGTCGTGCCGCACAAATTAAGCAAGGCGAAGTTTCGATTGGTAACCGTGTTAAGGTAAAGATTGTTAAAAACAAAGTTAGTTCACCATTTAAGACTGCCGAATTTGATATTATGTATAACGAAGGAATTTCTTTGTCAGGTGACTTGATTGACACAGGTATTGAATATGGCGTTGTAAATAAGTCAGGCAATACCTATAGTTTTGGTGAAGTTAAACTCGGCACCGGTCGTGAAACTGCGAGACAATTTTTGCGTGCAGACCAAAAACTTATGAAAGAAATTAAGAAGCAGATAATGGCCGCGGCTAAAGTAAAAGATATTGCTGGGTAACTGTCTGAACCACAGATAACACAGATGAACTGATTAGCACAGATAATAAAAACCCTCTTGAAAGAGGGTTTTTATTTTAACTTATGAATTATTATAAATCAGAAATTAGTGTGCTTTCAAGGTACATAATAATTTAGGTAATGGTTTTCAAGAAGTAATCTATCAACGTGCTTTGGCTTATGAATTTGCTAAAGAAAATTTAATATTTGAAAGAGAGAAAGACATGGATATTTATTACGATGGTATAAATATCGGTAATCGACGTGTGGATTTTGTAGTGGATAGCGATATTATGGTTGAGCTAAAAGCCTTAATTGCATTAGAAGATGTTCATACGGCTCAAGCAATTAATTATATTGAGGCTTATCGTGTTAAAGTTGGCCTGCTAATCAACTTTGGAGCACGACGGGTTGAGGTTAAAAGATATATAAAATAATCATCTGTGTGCATCATCGCATCTGTGTTATCTGTGGTTCTGATATTTAAAAAAAGGCGGGTCCATTCTGGTCCGCCTTTTTGCTTATCTTGGATAAGCTAGAATTTTATTCTTTGCGACACTAAACTGTCAGAGCTATTCGTAATAATTCTATAGCTGCTATCACTTTCTTTAAAGAAAGATATAATCTGACTTCCTTGGCTACTGAATCTTGTGCCTGGTAGTTTAAATTCTTTTATAAAGTTAGCATTCGAAATGTCTTTATAGCTTAGCGCAATTACTTTGAAATTCTCGATGACAATGAATTGTCGGGATGCGCTTGAGTCTATGCCGACCCAAACAATATCTTCCGAAAATATACTGCCGAGCACATCTTCCCGGTAGTAAATTATTTTCTGCCCCTTTCTATTGTTGTCTGGCAGAATCGATACGTCATATGCATTATATGAGTTATTCGATTGCAATAAAGTTAATTGCTTACCGAGTAACTCCGAGCACTGTTTTTGAGAAAAAGCCGAGCTCAATGCGATGAAGCAAAATAAAATTACAATTAAATTTTTCACTCCAATTTCCTTTTTTAAGATTTGTTTAAATGAAATCCGAAATTTCGTCTTCCGATGGATTTCTCTTCTTGTTATTTAAGTCTGTAAGCTTGTTTAATCTCGATTTCTTTTTGTGCGCATGAAATAGTTTTCCCGCCATTAAACCAATAAATCCAATAGCAGCAAAGATAAAGCCTAAATCAAGCAGCAGATGTGCTTCATGATCAGCCACTGAAGTTTTTTCTGCTATGCGACTGATAACTAGCATTAGAACCCCGGCAATCAAGATAGTTGAAGAGATTATACTTAACACAATGTGTGTATGGTTAGTCTTCTTTAAAATACTGCCCTGCAGGTGATAAAAATAATAATCATCCATTTGTATCTTCCTCCTTATAATCAGTTGGAAAATATTTTTCGAAAACCAGATTGTCACTGAATTCTCCGCTTTCATTATTAATTTTACTTAGTTCGCTTAGTTGGTTTACTAAATCAGTCTCATATCTCGTTGTCTTGTTTAACGAAAAACAAAATATGAAGAGAGAAATAGCTATAGCTAATGCGGATACTGTGAAAATTAGGTAGCTAAGTTCCGAGGTGTAATCTAGGTTTTTTGTGTATGTAGCCCAGATTATAAGAATTCCGAGGCTCATCAGAAATATAATCCCACTAGTGAACTGTCTATTTCTTAGAGCAAATGAGTTTCTAAAATGCTCCTGACGTAATATGTCTCTAACAAGTAGATACTCTAAATCATTAAATTGTTTCATGTTTATTTGGTTTATTTTGTAAAATTAGTTGTTTGTTCCTGACCTGTGAAAAAGGCCAAAAACAAACAACTAATATAAACCAAAATTGTAAAAGTACGATTTAAGATAATATAATATTTTTGTCATTTTGTCAATAGGCACGGCGTTCTAGGCTTTTTGTAAGAATTTTTAAATTAAAAAAATGGACAGAGGTTATCTTGCGATAAAATCTGTCCAAAATATATACAATGTTAATTTCTGCGCATCCTTAAACCCCGTATTCGATGGGATTGGACGCCCTGCAATATTAATTGCACCGTTGCGATAACAACGACTGAAATAATCAGGTCGAACCAGCTTAATGTCAGACTCATCACATTTGTGCGTATTACAATGCTTTTTATAAGTATTGTTAAAGCAGGCGCTGAAATTACTAAGAATAATAAAATCAAAATTTTCATGTTACCGTAATGGTCTTTTATTGTTTTAATATCGCTATTAAGCTGATATTGTTTATTTGTTTTATCTGTTGTTCTCAAATTTTTGTTTTTAATTAGTAATTATACCCTTTAATTTGCAACTCTAGAATAGTAAACTTGCGAGGGAAATTTGTGATACTCTGATATCGTTCGTTAAAAACAGAAAACATTACTTGATTATCCGAGCCCTTTAGTTTGAATATATCTAGAAGTGGTATGGCTGAATTTTCATAGTCGCCGGAAATTAATGATGAGTTTGCTTCACCGTTTTTAACAGAGAACAAGACTGCATTGTATTGCACCTTCATGTCTTTATCCATAAAGACAACGTAATCAGCACCGTCCTTTTTGAATATGCCGATTGCAAATATGTTTCCAGCTGCTTCGTGAGTATTTGCATTGCCTTTGTGGAATTCCATGTAGTAATAGTCTTTTTGCCAGATGCTTTTTTCTATCTGATCGTTGTCGCTCGGATCAGATAACTCAAGCGGCTGTTTATCGTCCGGATATTTATTTTCCGATAGTTCAAGCTTTTCCACAGTTTTAGGATATTCCTGTTTTGAAAGCTCATACTTATTCTTTTTCTTTTTCTTGTTTTCCTTTTCCTGTGCATTTACTGTTACGTTTGCAATCAGTAACAAGCAAATTAAAACGTAAATAAATAAATGGATTCTTGTTTTCATTCTTCGGTGTTTTTGGTTTATGTTAAGTTTTTTGTTTTTAGATTTGTTTAAATACTTCTTCGAGTTCTGTTACGTCAAGTTCTCTGCCTTCTTCTTTTGCCTTATTGATTATCTTCAGTGCGCCATGGCGTTGTTTTCGGATAATACCCTGATAATGCAAAAGTACATATAATCCTATAACAAATGATATAAGTGATGCTATGAGTGTTAAGTACCAGGGCACCGACGCCTCTAGCTTGCTGAATGCCTCACTGCTTAGCATTACTGTGGCTCCTAGGAAGACCACTCCTGCAAAGAAAATAGTAAAAGAGATAATGATGCTGTTTTGAGTTTCCTCAAAACTAGCCCTATTAACTGCGATTAATAGGTTGGTATAATTTATAGAGTTCATTTTTACCTTTCGGTTTATTTTTAAATTAAGTTTGTTGTCTCTAACCTCTAAAAAGGGTAGGGAAAACAAGCTTAATTTAAGTGTTTTTCAAAGATCGCAATCCTGTACTATATCATTTTTATCACATTTTGTCAATATATAACAAAAACTCCCATATTTCAGGGAGTCTTCATTTTATATAACCCTATCCCGCCTTCGCTCCGCCAGGGCGGGCTCAGGCACCCTTCCCCTTTTTGTCTGCCGAATCGGCGGACAAAAAGGGGAAGGGACGGGGCAGGGGTTTGAGTCTAGGCTCTTTCTACGTATTCTTCAGAATCAGTGTTAATTCTAATAACATCGCCGGTTTCTACAAACATTGGTACAGAGATCATAGCACCAGTTTCTAGTTCAGCGGTTTTAGTAACATTGCCGGCTGAATTGCCGCGTACTCCAGGAGGAGCGCTAGTAACTTTTAATTCAACCTTGATTGGCAATTCGATGTTCATTGGTTTGCTTTCAAAATATAAAACGTTTACATCAATGCCATCTTTCATGAATTTTTCTTTGCCGCCTAGGTCTTCTAGGGCTAGACTAAATTGTTCGTAGTTTTCAATATCCATGAAGTAAGCAAAGCTTTCATCTTTGTATAAGTAGTTGGCTTTACGTTTTTCAACGTCAGCCTCTTCGGCTTTATCGTTGCCCTGCCAAGTTCGTTCCATGATATTGCCGCTAATCAAATTTTTAAGTTTGGTTTTTAGAACGGCGCCACCGCGAGCAACTTTATTATGTTCTGATTTAACAACCATGTATGGTTCACCATTGATTGTTACAACAGTACCTAGTTTGATTTCATTTAAACTTAACATAGAGGGAGAATTTTATAATTTTGTAGTTTTTAATTTTTAGTTAATTTTTAATGTCTTAATTTTTAGTTTAGAAATTAAAAATTTTAACATTAATTATAAAATTACAAAATTAAAAATTATAAAATTAAATCTTTTAGCGTCTTTGATTTGGGAAATGTAGCAAAGCCATAATACGAGCACGCTTAACGGCTTCGGCTAATTTTCTCTGATACTTTGCAGAAACACCAGTACGTCGCTTTGGCAAAATTTGGCCATAGCTGTTAATAAACTTTTTCAAAAGTTCGACATCCTTGTAATCAATTTCTTTGATGTTATTGCTTTTGAAATAGCACTGTTTTTTCTCTTTGATAGCTGTTTTTGTCATAGAGGGTAAATTATTTCTTTAGAAAGGAATATTCTCAACTTTGATTTCATCATCAGCTGATGCATCAAAGCCACCCATTGGTTCGTCATAGTTAATGACTGGTTCACTGTCAGGTGCTTTTTGAGAATATTGTTCATTAGCAGCGCCATTTCCGGCCGCTTGGTAAGCTGGGCGTTGTCCGCCGTTAGTTCCGGCTTTGTCGAGCATAATTAGGTTTTCAGCAATAATTTCAGTAGAAAAACGTTTAACACCATCTTTGCCAACCCAATCTCTGGTTTGCAAACGACCCTCAACATAAACTTTAGAGCCTTTGTGTAGATATTGTCCGCAGATTTCAGCTAGCTTTCTCCAGGCTACAATGTTATGGAATTCAACTCTTTCTTGCTTTGAACCGCTTGGATCATTCCAAACGAAATTAGTTGCGACACTGAAAGTAGCAACTGAAGCACCGCTAGAGGTTTGGCGTACTTCTGGATCACGGGTAACGTTACCGATGATCATAGCTTTATTAAGATTCATATTATTTTGCCGCTTAAGGGAAAGGCGGCTTAAGAATAATCAACTTGTTGTCCTGGCGAAAGCCAGGATCTTGTTGTTTAATTAATTATAGAAGGTTAGCGGCGTCGATGATCTTATCCAATTCTTCATCAAGGTTCTTAAGATCGGTTCGAGTGTCGTCCTCTGATTTAATTTCTTTTTTGCTTTCTTTTTTCTCTTCTTTCTTTTCTTCTTCTTTTATTTCTTCAGCCCGAGCTTCTTTTTTGGCTGTTTCAACTTTTTCTTCTTCATTCTTTCGAGCAGCAATCTTGGCTGCGATTTTTTTGTCTTCGACAATTTCTTCAGCCGTCTTCTTGTGCTTTTTAATAACCTGGTGACGTAGAATATCTTTTGACAAGCGCAAACGATTAGTTATTTCGTTAAGTTTTGGTCCTTCTAGATCAAACTCAACTAACAAATAATAACCGTTACGGAAACCGTCAACGCGATAAGCTAACTTACGCTTACCCCAATATTCTTCTAAGGTGATTTTGCCACCTTGGTCATTGATAAGCTTGATCACACCAGCTTTAATTGGTTCAACCTCAGTTTCACTAAACTTGTTAGAGAAGAGGCAGAGCAATTCATAGTGCGGTAGCTCAGATGATTTTACTCTAGACATAGATTTTGTGTCATTCCCCGGCTTGACCGGGGAATCTTATGTTAATAAAATTTCTAATTTAGTTCCCCGCTTTCGCGGGGATGACAATAAAAAAACCTCCATAGGATTCTTGTGGTGCCAATATGACACCAACACCTTGGAGGGGTGAAGCAAGAATACCTGTAATATAGTCAAAATTGCTATATTATCTGCTCGAAAGCAAATATGGGAAAGGTATTAATAAAATTGTATGCTTATAGACTAACATAAGCTTTTTAAGAAATCAAGAGCTAAGGCACCCGGCATTGATCCTGGCTAGCAAAGCGGCTTTTCTTGTGTTATTGTTGCTTTATGGATTACTTTTTCGTTTTAGGGAATCATCCCTTACTATCAATGGCCGAGATTTTGGCAGCTTTACCAAAAGCGACCAAAGCTCATTTATGCGGCGCCAATGCCTTGGTGCTTAGTTTAGAACAGGAACTTAACGTTCCTGAGTTTTTGAAAACTGTTGGCGGTACGATTAAAGCCGGCCGCATTGAGACTAGTTTAGCTCGCATTGCTGAGGCCACCGATAAGAGCGTTGAAGTTTTAAGTAAATTTTTACCAGAGTCAGGTAAATTTTCTTTTGGTGTTTCTAGTTATGGCCATAATGGCCCAGTGCCAAAAATAGTTGGCATGACAATAAAAAATAAATTCCGTGATCAAGGTGTTTCTTGTCGTTGGGTAACTAGTCGCGAAACAACTTTATCAAGCGTAGTAGTCGAACAAAATAAATTATTATCAAACTCGGGCCGCGAATTAGTTTTTTTAACAGCTAATAAAAAAACTTTAGTTGGCGTAACCTTAGCCGTGCAACCATTTAAGGATTTGTCACAAAGAGATTATGGTCGTCCAGCACGCGATGATCATTCCGGTATGTTGCCACCAAAGCTAGCACAAATTATGTTGAACTTAGCGGCCGTTAAAAAAACTGATTTAGTAGTTGATCCATTTTGTGGCTCAGGCACAATTTTAACCGAAGCAATGCTAATGGGTTATAGTAATATTTTAGGCTCAGATATTTCAGCTAAAGCTATAACTGACTCAGAAATAAATATCGCTTGGATTGCGAAGCGCTATGCTTTGAAAAATTTTCCTAAATTAGAGAAAGCAGATGCTAAAGAAATTTCAGTTTTATATAAAGCCAATAGCATTGATGCGATAGTGGCCGAAGTTTATCTTGGACCACAACGCGGTAAGCTAGATTTAAAAAACGTAGTTAAAGAATTAACTACTTTATACAATGCTTGTCTTAAAGATTTTTATAAAGTCATAAAACCAGGCAAAAGAATTGTTTTGGCTTTACCAATTTTTAGACAGGGTCACGACTTAAATTATTTGCCGCTAGATTTAGCTAGTTTTAAGGTGATAAATTATCTACCTGAAGATTTACAAGTTAAAGAAGGTTTAACGCCGCGCCAGTCATTTATTTACGGCCGCGATAACCAAACTATTTTTAGAGAAATAATTGTTTTGGAAAAAGCCCTATCCCCAGCCCTTCCCCGCGCATAG
This sequence comes from Candidatus Falkowbacteria bacterium, assembly GCA_026396835.1. Lineage (NCBI taxonomy): Bacteria > Candidatus Falkowiibacteriota > Candidatus Falkowiibacteriota bacterium. Next base: position 63,149 of record JAPLWA010000006.1, on the reverse strand, counting down.
CGCAGGGAAGGGAGACTATGGATAAATATTTAATTTATATTTTAAATTAAATATTCTAAGAATCGCCACACTGTTACAGTACTATACTTATTAGTCTTAAAAAATATCTCCGTGTTTACGTGAATATAAGTCACCCCTCCCTGTCCGCCGAATCGGCGGGCGGGGAGGGGTTGGGGGTAGGGTTATGTTAGTTAGTATGACTATTATTTTAGAAAAATAAAAAAGCCCCATTCTTGCGGGCTTTTTTCTGTGTGTTTAGAGATTTTTTGTTTTCGATTTTTTCCATAAGAGATTATAATTGGTTGTAGCTGGAAGGTAGTAGATTCATGAGCCCGGTCTTATGGTTACAAGCTTTTTCGAATCTTCTTTTAAACTGTTTATTTAGCGAACCTCATATTTTTTGTTGTTGAACAAGAATGGACTTATGCTGCTACCTTTGCAATGATTGCAGATCCAACCATTTTTTCTTCCTGTTGCATTACATTCGGAACAACCATTAAGTGTATTGATTCTGCCATGGCCATTGCACGTATCACAATCTACTTTGGTAGGGATTTCTTTTGGCATGTCCCAATCTTCAACGTAGCCTTTTTGGGGGTCTTTCCACACTGTGCCTGATCCTTTGCAATCAGGACATTTGGTTCCGCCGACTAACTTAAAATTTTTAGGCATTTTATATTCCTTCCTTATTTTCTCGGGTTAATTGTAAAGTACTATAGACTGGTAATTTATTCTTAAATTATTTTTTGTCAATTTTAGAAAAATAAAAAAGACCCTTGAGCTTTGTCATATTACAACGCAGCTCGCAGGTCTTTTTTGTATTCATAGGTTAAACCTATTAACTTCGACTATCCCCAACGGTAGTCTAGTTATTAGATTTAATCCGTTCCTGTGAACACAGTATTCTTGAAAGTAACAAATGAACGATTTTTAAAAGTTAGCGAGACAAGTGCTTTTGATTAATTCAAAGTGTTGGTTAGTCACCAAGAGCCTGCGCTTATCAACGCTAACTTTTTTTTTGCCTCAAAGTGCATATTCTGAGCCTTAGCTCAGGGTATCAGTTCGAGGGCTTATTGCATTAGAGGTAATTTTTTTACCACCAACTTTTACAAGAGTATCTAGCTAATGGCAACTACACAAATGATTTGTATAGGTATGGATTTGCCTTAGCTAGACGACTCTTAATCACTATTAGGGAGAACAATGAACTATTTGTTTTGTAGCTTAATATTAAATTAAATTTCTGTCAAATTTTAACGATTAACCAGGAAATTACAGACATCGCCATCTTGCATCTTATAGTCTTTACCTTCAGTACGCATCAATCCTTTAGAGCGAGCTTCAGCTTCAGATCCAACTTCAACAAATTTTTCCCAGTTTATAACTTCGGCTCTAATGAACCCTTTAATAAAATCAGTGTGAATCACTCCTGCCGCCTCGGGCGCTAAAGCACCATCGCGAACAGTCCAAGCGCGAGTCTCGTCTTTTCCGGTTGTAAAGAAAGTAATTAGGCCAAGCAATTTATAGCCAGCTCTAATTAAACGATCTAGACCACTTTCTTTCAAACCTAATTCTTGAATGTAAGAAGCTTGCTCTTCTTCTGGTAAAGATGTAATTTCAGCTTCTAATTTAGCATCAATCGCAATTACTGATCCGTCATCCCAACCATGTCGCGCTTCATTATCTTTATCATTAACATTTAAGACGTACATTAAAGGCTTGGCAGTGATTAGACATAAGCTTTTTACAAAGGGCTTATCATCTTCATGAAATTCCAAATTGCGAACGGCGCCGCCTTTCTCAAGTTCGTCTTTTATTTTTTGTAAAACATCTTTAATTCGCAAAGCCTCTTTAGTCGCGCCTGCCTTAGTATCGCCGATAGCTTTTTTTAATCTTTTATCAACGCTCGCTAAATCAGCCAAAGCTAATTCAAGGTGAATTGTTTCACGATCAGAGTCAGGATCAATTTTATTACTGACGTGAATAATATTTGTGTCTTCAAATTGTCTAACGACTTCGCAGATTGCATCACACTCTCTAATGTGTGATAAAAATTGATTACCTAAACCTTCGCCCTGAGAAGCGCCTTTAACCAGTCCGGCAATATCAACGAATTCAATTACGGTTGGAATTATTTTTTCAGGTTGTGATATCAAAGCCAGTGCGTCGAGGCGGCTATCAGGTACTTTAACCAAGCCAACGTTTGGTTCGATGGTACAAAAAGGATAGTTAGCCGCTTCGGCTTGCTTTTTAGTTAGAGCAGTAAATAAAGTTGATTTGCCAACATTAGGTAAACCGACAATTCCAATAGATAAGGGCATAAATGGTAAAAAGTGTTATAATATGGTTATAGGTTAGCAGATGTAGTCTTTAATTTCAAATACTAAATTCTAAATTTTAAAACAATGTTTAATGAGTTAATGTTTAAAAAATTTAAAATTAAGTCATTATTTTGAAATTTATAATTTATAATTTAAAATTGTCTTTATGAATCCTGTAAAACCCAGCTGGAAAACTGATTGGTTACCGATTGTTCTAATTGGTATTTCAATTGGTGTCGGCTCTTATCTTCAAGTTTACTTACCAAACTTAGTGCCATCGCACTGGGGTTTTAATGGCGAGGTTGATGGCTATAGTAGTCGAACCTTTGGCGCTTGGTTTGTGCCAGCTTTAATGATCGGAATTTATCTATTATTTTTAGCTTTGCCTTATTTTGATCCCAAGAAAGAGCATTATGCAAACTTCGTTGAAGCTTATCATGGCCTAAAGAATTTAATGGTTACTTTCTTTTTTGTAACTTATATTTTAATTAGCGCTACTGGTTTAGGTTTTGATATTCCGGTTGGCTCATTGATGCCGGTTGGAATTGGTCTATTATTTATTGGTATTGGCTATTTTATAAAGTCAGTTAAACAGAATTGGGCGATTGGTGTGCGCACACCCTGGACAATGGAAAGTCCTACGGTTTGGAAAAGAACTAACGAATTAATGGCGCGTTTAATGTTGTTAGGCGGAGTACTGCTAACTTTGTGCGCTTTCCCGATTGAAGATATTTATAAGGCAACTCTGCTTATTATAACTATCGTGGTTATTGCCGTGGTGCCAATAGTTTATTCTTATTTTATATATAGAGCAGAACAGAAGGGAAAGAAGAAGAAATAGCTTATATTGACTGTTTATTGCCTAGATGTTAGTATGGTTTAGTAATTTTATTGTTTTTTTGTGTCATCCTGGCGAAGGCCAGGATCCATTATTTCGTAGTAATACGACATAGCCTTACTAGTTATTATTCCGTGTTAAATTCGTTATCATGGATCCTGAAACAAGTTCAGGATGACGACCGTTGGAGCGGTAGTTCAGCTTGCCCCGCCCAGATGGGCGGGGTGAAGTTAGAATGCTGCCCTCTATCTTTAATAAAATAAATAAGTAAATAGTTCACTACCTTGGAGCGGTAGTTCAGTTGGTTAGAATGCTGCCCTGTCACGGCAGAGGTCGCGGGTTCGAGTCCCGTCCGCTCCGCATATCGCAACTCAGAGCCCTTTGGTATATCTTATCAAAGGGTTTTTTGTATGTAATCGTTAGGTTTTTGTCCTTTAGTGTTGAGTTCAAGAGTAGAAAATTTAGTAAATCTTGTCTTTCGTCGGGATTTGCATTTTCATAAAGAAAACTTGCCATATTTGCGAGTTCTAGAATATCTACGCCAGTTTGGTAATAATCAATGTTGGCCTGCGTATACTTGGCTATTTTGCCCTCAACGTCTTTTATGCTGTCTGCTAGCTCGCTGGCTTTTTGTGAGTAATACTCTTTGCTTATTGTGCCGTCTAATCTGTCTTCATATAAAACGCTCAAATTATTTTCCAAACGTTTTTTCTCAGTTTCTAAAAATTCTTTTGTTTTATCCTCTGTTTCTCGTTTCATATACAAAGAGGTCTTTAGTCCGCTAGCTACGTATGAAATCGCCTGCTGGGGTATTTTAAGGCCTCCTAGCTTGCCTATAACCTGCTCATCTAGTTTCTCTTCCTTAATCGGTGTTTGCTCACAAATTGTCTTAAACTTTGTGCAGTTATAATAAACATATTTTTTGCCATTCGGTTTGGTTTTTCTTGTGCCGATAACGTGTCTTCCGCAATATCCGCAATCCAATAAACCCTTATAAATAAATTCTTGGGTATTATATTTAGATAATGCTTTTTTATTTCTAAAACTACCCAAAATACTTTGCACCTTGTCCCAAAGTTGTTTGGTTATCAATGGTTCGTGCGAGCCCTTATGAGTTTTGCCTTTCCAAAAGAAATCGCCGTAATAAACGGGGTTTCTTAGAATACGCTGAATACTGCTTTTAGTTAAAGTTGTTATTTTTGAAGTGCTTGGTAAATTAGCCAGTATTAGCAAACCCTCGCTTTCAATTTTTTTAGTTAGATTTTTGATTGAGTATAATCCCGTAGCATACCATTCAAACATTTTAATAACTAAATCTTTATTTTTATCATCAATAATTAAAACGCTTTTGTTGTTTCTTTTTTCTAATTTATAACCTAGCGGGGGAGTGCTACAAGGAAAAATTCCACTCTCAGCTTTTTCTTTTAAGCCCTTTTTAACTTCTTCGCTAAGGTTATCAATATAATTTTTAGCCATTAACAATTTAATGCCGTGAATAAACTTTTGATGAGATGAAGCATCCTTACCAATTTTTTCATTTTCTTTAACTAGAATAACCGAGACATTGAGCTCGTCAATAATGACGTAATCTTTGAAGTTGCGATATAGGCGGTCTGTTTTTTCAACTAATATGGTATCAATTTTTTTATTCTTTTTTAGAAATTCAACCATTTCGCCAAAATTACTTCGCCCCGAACGTTTAGCTGTTTCGTCGTCTTCAAACTCCTTGGCAATTTCAAAGTCATTTACTCTGGCATAATCCCAAAGCAATTTTTTTTGAGAGGGTATTGAGTAGCCCTCTTCCTTTTGCTCCCTTGAGGAAACCCTGACGTAAATAACAGCTTGTTTCATATTTTTTATTTTCTTAAAATTACTTTTTCAATTTCTTCATTTTTATCAATTTCTCGGGCTAAGATAATCGCTTTCATAGAAATAAAGAAATTATGGAAATAATGATAGCGATTAAGGACAACACAGTTGTGATTGGATTTTCCGTTGCCTTATGGATGAAATAACGCCAATTACTTTTTCCTTTTGTTGTGAGGACAATACTTTCAATAGTGAACTTTGCACCTTCATCAAAATCAGGTCCTTGATTGGTTGCCGTTGTAGCATATTTTATTCCTTCCTGTGTGCCTATCATCACAAGTCCGTCTGCTTCCATTCTTTTCATTTCTGCCCTAATACTGTTGCTTGAAATAGGAGAAATCAAACCATTTTCTTTAGTTATAGAGTGCTTGTCGTTGAAACGCTTTATAACAAATTTATAATCAGGAAAATCAAGATACTCTTCAACAGAGTAATCACATTCGTATTGCTCAAAAAACTCAGTGTATTCATTCTTGAAGCCACTTTCGTCTTCCAAGCATCTCAATAGTTTGATAAGTTTATTTCTCATATAAGGTTTCTGCTATTCGTATTGGACCCTTTTTTAGGTCTGCAGGTTTTGCGGTTTTTATTTTCATATTATTTTATAAATCTAACTTGTAAGTTCAGTTTGATGAAGAAACGACCGTTTTCTTCAATGATTTTTCCTATTCCGTATCTTGTCGTGCTTGGCGTATCAAGCTTAGTGTTATTCAAAAGATACTCTTGAAAATCCTCTAGATTGTATAAATAATAGCAAAGAACGTCGCCGTCTTTTTTTACTAATAAAAAGCCACCCAAGCTTGTAAGTATTCCGTTCCAATCAGTATTGGGCATCATTCCTAAGGCCATAATACTTAGAAACTCTTTTATCTTATGAGTTGGCTGTTTGCTCTGTTTATCAGTAGTAGGAAAGTTGAGATTAACTAATGGAGAAAGATTATTTGCATCTTTTGAATAATAAGATAAAAGTATTTTTGCAATATAAGCTGGTAAATTGCTATCAATCAGGGAAAGATTATTTTGAAATGTATTGCTGTCAACTTTATTAAATACAATGTTGAAACCAGAATTTATCAATAAGTTTATATTATCTTTTACGTTTTTGTCGTGTAGTTTAGGTAAATCTTTCGGAATTTTCATATTTGCATCAAGAACCTCAAAAGTGAAGTTTGTTGCTTTTGATGCGTTTATCAGAGTTGAGGGGCTACCAAGTTGTGATTTTATACTAAAGCCAATCTCGGGGCTTGGTCGTTTGGTTTTTACATCAAAGACTACTAAGTCTAAATCCTTTTTGTTATAGCTAGATGCTTTTATAATTTCTTTTTGTAAAACTTGCATCATTTCAGAACCAGCTACTAGAGGGAAAGCTCGTCCCTCATTTTTTGCTGATAAGCTTTCAAACATTTTTTTCAAAATACTTTGTATTTTTTGAACCTTTATTGAGGTTAGTTTTTTCGTGCCAGTAAAAATATCAATAACTTTATCGTTGATTTCATAGGTCATTTTTTCTTTACCTATTTTTTCTGCAAAAATTATTTTCAAAACTTTATAAAATAAATCCTCTTTTCTATTTTGGTTTTTATCAGCACCATAAACACCACCGTTTGCTAAAAGGAAAGCTAAAGCATATAGTTCGCTCCATTCGCCAACATTTCCTGTTGTTTGTTTTTTATTATTCATAGTGTTTTTTTAGTGCTTCAATAACTTTTTTTGCATAATCTTGTATTGCATAAATAGCAACGCTGTTGCCCAATTGCTTCATAGCTTGGCTATCTGAAACAGGAAACATAAAATCATCAGGGAAGCCCTGCATTTTTTTCCCCTCTTTTGGAGTAATTCTTCTCACTTTCCCATTTACTAAATAACTATCCCAGTTTCTTCTATCTGTAATTTTTGAACCTTTACCACCAACCCTTAGAGTAAATCCAATTTCTCTGTTTACCTTTGCACCACCAAATACATCAGACATATTAAAAGCAAGCGGTCTTTTTTTAGGAAATTCAAAAGGTATTTTTTTGTCCCTAAAACCAATCATAAATAAACGAGGACGATTTTGAGGTAGCCCGTGCTCTGATGCTTTTACGATATTGTGATAGAAAGAATAGCCGAGCTCTTCCGTTATAATTTTCTTTATAGTTTCAAACGTTTTTCCATTATCGTGAGCATAAAGGTGTTTAACATTTTCAATAAAAAATGCCTTTGGTTTTTTAACACGTATAATTTCAGCTATGTCGTAAAACAATGTGCCCCGTGTATCTTCAAACCCCCTTTTGAAACCAGCTTGGCTAAATGGTTGGCAGGGAAACCCACCAGTTAAAATATCAAAATCAGGAATTGATTTTTTGTCTATTTTTGTAATATCTCCAACAAAGTTTCCTGATGAAAACAGTTTAGGGCTAACTTTTTCAAAGTTTGCTTGGTATGTTTTTCTTGCTGGTTCGTCCCATTCTGATGCAAAGACACAATCAGCACCAACATTATGAAATGCGAAATGAAAACCGCCAATACCAGCAAATAGGTCAATAAAGGTGTATTTCTTGTTCTTAGGTTTTTTATTATTTTTCTTTGTTTTCATAGTGTTATTTGGTGCTTACTTTTTTAAGAAAATTAGTAAATTCATTTTCGTCTATTCTGAATTCTTTGCCGATTTTATATGCTAAAATTTTACCCGCCTTAATGTATCGGTAAATTGTCATATTAGAAACTCTTATTTTCTTGGCGAGCTCTTCAACTAGATAAAACTCTTTTTTTTCGGTCATATTTTTATATGTTTTTAGCCCAACCAAATTTAGCTTGTCCATTGGGGTAATGCTTGGTTGTTGAGCACGGAAACGTGCTTAATTACATTTTACCTCATTTAACAATGGTTGACAAGTAGATTTTTAGTCAGTTTTTATAATTTCAAATTTTTCGTGCTGTTCCCTTAAAAAAGCTATTAAATTTGGTAGTTTACTATCAATCTCTCCCAGCTCAGTAAGTATTAAAGACACCTCTTTTTTTAACCGATTAACGCTCCCTCCGTTATAGTTTGTCTTTATTTTCTCCCAAGTTCCTTTTACACCAAATATAGTAGCCATACGCACCCAGCGAAACAGCTTGTCTTGCTGACACTGAGTTATTTTTGAGCGGTCTAGATATGTTAAAAGTTCGTTTTCTCCCATTTCTGATAAGGAAACAAGTCCTGTTGAAACGTCATCAAAAACTTTATTAAAGCTGTCTAATAAAATGCCTTTGGCTAGGTCTTTGTTTAATATCTCTTCTAGGGTAAAATCTTTCTTTTTTCCATTTTTTAGTCGTCTCCAAACAACTGCCTCCAAGCTTGTTTTCCTTTGTAGGGAAAGTTCAAATTTTATAGCACATCTTAGAGTTTGATTTTGTTTTACTGATGCAATAATTTTTTTCTCATTTTCAGTGTATCCATTGTTTATAATTTCGCTGAATTTGTCATAAATACAATATCCCTGTGTGTTATTCCAGAATTTCATAGCTATACCCTCGCATCCGTCATAAAATTCTTTAAGGGTAAAATCAGATTGTTGTTTATAGTTAAATCTTGAAAGAATATGAATAACTTGATTAGCTTGGCCTAGGTAGCTTGGCAATGCTATAACCTTTGAAAAATCAGCCCGTCTAATTATTGCCTTTTTAATTTCATCTATTGTCGTTGTTATGCCAACCTCTTCTAAATAGCCCTTTAATAATCTATAAATTTTATCAAGTTGTGCGTCGTCAATTTCTGCTAAATTCGTGCCATAAATTGCCTTGGGTAAAGAAATTTGTATTTCTAAGCTTTCTTTAATTTCTCCTAGCCCTGCCTTTTTATTTGATAGTGTTATAGACGGAAAGTATCGCCTTTTTTTATGTTGAAGCTTCAAATACTCTCCGCAATTTTGAGAGCTAACTCCATAGCCCTTACCACCAATCTCTTTTTTTCCATACAGCTTATTTTTTTCTTCTAACTTATATTGGTCGTCTTGTAAAATAATAGTAATACTATCAATCATAACTTACCCTCCTTTTCTAGTCGCCATTTTATCTTTTGCAGAGTGCCAAAAAAACCAAGCAAATTATACTTTGCTTCTAAAACTTCTTCTTCTGATAAATCAAACGCTTCCATTAAAATATGGTCGTCGTTGTTATTTTGTTTTTTCTGACATTTTTCGGACATAAAAAATCTGAGAGCATTATACTCTCAGATTAACAAATGGACGGTTGATAAATGTTGACGACAAGTTGATGAAAAGTTTATCAACTTTTTAGATATTTTGGGTTAATCCTAAACTTATCAGTATTATGGTCTATAAAATCGTTAATCCCTGTCTTTAGCTGAACCAAATCATTAAGTTTTCTGGCCGCATAATAAACTTTATTTTTTTTAACTTCATCTTCTTCATTGTAGCCCCAATCTTCTGTTATTTCATCTTCGTGCCAATAACGCTCAGGTTCTTGCAAGAGTGTCTTGATAAGCAAAACTGGGTCGGTCTGCTTTTTCTTTCTAGATAGTTCAATTTCTTTGCCTGCGAATAGAAGAATGTTTTGGCTTTCTTCGTATTTCTCAAAAATGTTTTCAGGATTTTCTTTTTTATAATTGCTTGTCATTTCCTCTAACAATGGCTCAAGAACCATAATACTAGCATACGCTTTACTTTCGGTGTCAGTAATCTCTTTGTCTTGCCATAACCGTCTAACTTTAATAAACCCAAGTTTTTCAAGTGCGTATAAAGTATGGACAAACAGTGTGCCGTATTTAGCATCGCCATCACTGTCCTTAAAAGAAAAATCTCGTATAACAAAATTATTTCCGTATTTTTCTAAAAATTGTCCGAATTTTACCTCTTGAATAAAGTCGGCTTTTTGTCTTTCAAAGGTCAAGCAATTTTTATCATAAATAATAAGCTCCCCATTTAAGAAACGGTCAATATATTCATCTAAAAACGCTCTCAGCTTACTAATATCCTTTTCTGATAAATCGGGCTGAAAATAAAGCTGAGGCAAAACGCTAGGGAAAAATGGTTTGAGTAAATCAAGCTGTTCTATTGTAATGTCGCCGTCGTGAACAAACGAACCACACGCTTCAAGGATTGCCTGTTTTTCTTCAAGTGTATAATCCTTTAATCTCTCATCGCTTGGCGGAAAATGTAAATCTTCATCAGGCACATCTGAATAACGGCCTATAGAGCCCATTTTAACGCCCGCCTTAGAAAAAGCTTTTTTCAAAAACTCATAAGTTTCAGAATAGTGCCACATACTACATAGACATAAGTCCCTAAACCCAAAATATCGCTGAGGCCAGAAATCCCGAGTAGCATAAACCCAAAGACTGAAAAAATAAGCGTCTTTAATAAAAAATTGGCTCTCTTGTGTTTCTTCGGGTTTGGTCATATCCTTTCTTATGGTATACAATAGTATACATAGTTTTTCAACCCTCAAACCAAAATGCTTATAAGGACACAAAAAAGAAGACAATAATAAAACCGCCTACTATGACGGTTATTTGTCTTTGTCCCCGTAAGCTAATTGGATAAACTATCCCGCTTCTATCGGGTTTTTAGAGGTTCAAGTCCTCTCGGGGGCACTAAAATTATGGATGAAAAAAAGTTTAGATTATATATTGACGAATCGGGCACACACGATTATTCAACTATCGATGATATTAAAAACCGCTATCTTGGATTGACTGGTATTATTATTAGTGAAAAAGAAAATATAGAAGTATTACAACCAAAACTTTTAGAGATGAAAAGATTAGTAGCGAATGATATTGATGAATTGCCTATACTTCATAGAGAAGAAATTATAAATAAAACTGGAGATTTTGCGAAACTAAATGACCCAGAAGTAGAAAAGAAGTTTAATGATATATTGTTTGATTTATTAGATAATATGGATTTTACTTTATGCGCAGTAGTTTTAGATAAAAAATCTCATCACGAAAGGTATCAAAAATCAGCATTTCATCCTTATCATTACTGTATGAATGTTCTTATAGAACGCTATGTTTTTTGTTTAGAAGAAAAAGGCGGGAGAGGAGATGTTGTGGCTGAAGCTCGCGGCAAAAAAGAAGATTGCGCTCTTAAGACTGAATATCAACGTTTTTATGAAAATGGAACTTATTTTTGTAAAAACTCCTACGTTCAAAACTTCTTGACATCAAAAGAGATAAAAATAAAACCCAAGAGCAAAATGTTCGTTGGGCTTGAATTCGCCGATTTATTGTCCCTTGCGACTAAATTAGATATTCTACAAAGCTATAATGAAATACCAACATTAACCGAAAATTTTTGCAAAGAGATTGTTAAAAAAATACAAAAAAATTATCGCCACCCTACTGGTAAATCTATAAATGGTTATGGAAGAAAACTTATCAGATAAATAGAAAATCCAGCTTGCGCTGGATTACTACGATGCCCAAACGGGACATCCCCCTCCGATAAACGGATTACTTATAGTATACCCCTAAAATCCAAAAATTGCAAAAACCCCCTAATTTTAACATTAAATTAAACCTTGATTGCCTCGTGGCTTTTTAGGAAAGTTTCTATTTTTTGGTTGGAGTTATAACCAAGCTCATCTAGGACGCTGACCCAGTCCATAGTCCTAAAATCGTCCCGTAAGCCCCGCACTTAGTTTGTTTTATCGGGTGACCCGGACGCTTAATAAAACAACAATTAGAAAGGCTGATCCGAGATCAGTCTTTTGATTATTCTATGAAAAAAGTTGTATTTTATTCTTGGCAATCAGACTTACCAAACGCTACTAACAGGGGCTTTATTCAGCAATCGCTGGAGAACGCCACAAAGGCTATTGTTTCGGATAATAGCGTAGAGATTGAGCCTGTAGTTGATCGAGACACTCAGGGGGTCTCAGGGTCACCAGATATTTCTGCTACTATTTTTGCAAAGATATCAGCCGCAGATGTTTTCGTGGCCGACGTTTCTTTAGTTGCACGATCTGAAAATGGTCGAGCTACGCCAAATCCAAATGTATTATTAGAGTTAGGGTATGCTTTAAAAAGCATGGGTCACGAACGAGTAATCTTAGTATTTAATAAATTTTTTGGTAATATCGAAAACTTACCATTTGATTTACGAATGAGAAGATTAATGATTTATAACATATCACAAGACGATAAAGATAAAGCAGAGGAGAGGCGAGGGCTAGAAAGACAATTTGAGGCCGCTATCAGGTCCGCTCTAGACCATACTCCAATAGAAAGCAATGAAACAAAGTCAGTAACTATAGCAATAGAGAATATTCAAGCTAATAGAATAATTATATTGCGACGAAAATTAGCAAATTTTTTTAAAAAAATATGTGAGCTTCAGCCTAAAATACATAGCGAAGGCGGAACCGCCGAAGAATTAATTACGGCAATAGATTCTACTCAGGAAAGCATTGTTGATTTTACAAAGATTACAGAAACTGTGTCTGTAATGAATGATCGGGATTCGGCAATGGAAATCTATAAGTGGCTAGGGAATATTTTGGCGAAGTATTATTCCGAATCTAAGAGTGGGCGTATAAGTGATGCTGATGGAGATTATTTCAGATTTATCGGACATGAAATGCTTGTGACCATGGTAGCTCTTTGTATTCGTGAAAAAAGATGGGATATTATTCATGATGTTTTGTTAGAAAATATACCCGTGAAGTATTCTAAATATCCAGGTGAGCATCATAATATTCCTTGGCACGAGTGTTCACGATATGTATATTTACTCGGAGACGAGGCTAGAAAGAGAAGTCGTTTATCACTTCATTCTGATATATTAAATACTCGCCATACCTCTGGAGGGTTATCTGCAGTTATGCCAATAGATGAGTTTAGTGCTGCAGATTTTTATCTTTTCTTGCTAAGCGAATTACCGCCGGTTGAATATAATGATAGAGGCAAGTGGGCTTGGCGTCCATGGAGCGTTCTATATATGAAAGGAACACCCGCTTTTATAAAAAATGCAGATCATAGGAAATACGCTCAGGAGCTTGCTAATTCATTCAATATTTCAAGTATTGATGAAATGAAGAAAAGACTACGAGAGAGATATTCTAATATACACGAACTTTTTCCTGGCGGTCTCTGGGATGTCGGAGTAAGAGAAGAAGATATTAGCAATATAGGAACCCTGTAAGCTGATATTAAATATTATAATTATGCCAACAAAAGAGAAAGATAAAAAAATACTACAGAATAAAATAACGGGAGTTTTTATTTGGGATTTTAAGAAAGGTGATAATATAATTTATAATTTTGAAATTCTTAAAGCTTTATTTGAGGCAAAAAAGAATTACAAAAACGACGGGTTATTATATAATAAGCCAATAACAATAATAATTATTTCTATAATCGAATGCATTTTGGATGACTTCGTAAATAGAGTAAAAGGAAGATCGCAAGACTCTTTGCCAAATATAACGCGAGATGTGATTGATGATTTTAAATATAAAAAGAAAGGTCAAAGCTTAGAGGTAAAAAAATTAGAGAAGTTTACTCATTATATAGACATAGTTAAAAAGCATAATATTTTTGGTGAAAATGATAATTTTTATAAATCACTTTCTTTGCTAAGAGATGTAAGAAATAAAGTACATATTCAGGATTCTAAAGAAAACGAAAGTAAGTTTTTTACCGAAAGAAACCTAAAATTATCAGAAAAGGCCTTGGAAAGAATTATTAAGTATATGGTTGAAATGTATCCAAGGTGGGGCAAGAATGAAAATGCCTTAGATATCCCTTATCCATGGATGTAATTTATGCCCGAATACACCTAAACCATAAATTTATTTGTCTCCTTCACAGTCCCTAATAGAGTCTCTAACGGTTTTTTAAAAGCCACGGTAATTGGCTAATATTTAAAAATAATCATATTAGGTATAGCATTAAATTATAATCATTTTTAAACAATAATATGAAAATATTAAAGAAAATTGCTATTGGGATTATATCAATCTCTTTTATAGCGCTGCCTCTTTTATTCGCGTCTCCTAAGTCTGTTGATGCTATTAGCAGAGTAAGGGGTTATACGACATCTAGGGGCACATATGTTGCTCCACATTATCGTTCAACGCCTAATAGAACCAAGATAGATAATTGGTCAACCAAGGGAAACTATAATCCAATGACCGGAAAAGCGGGTACCAAGAGGTTGTGGTAATTAAAATTAAACGAGTACAAGTTCTGTGCTCGTTTTTTGTAGATAACATGAAATATTTTTTTATATTTATTTTTGTAGTTTTTGCATTCACTGGCTGTTCAAGCCAGGACTCATCTTCTTATGAGGGGTATGATTATAATAGTAACCCGCCAGAAATAAATTATGATGAACCCGATTATATTGATAATAGTGATGACGAAGAATATTATAGCGAAAGTGAAGTAGGGGTAGATGACACAGAGTATTTTAATGGTTATGAATGTACGGATGATTGTAGTGGCCACGAGGCAGGCTATGACTGGGCCGATGAAAAAGGCATAGATGACGTCGATGATTGCGGGGGTAACTCCCAGTCTTTTATCGAAGGCTGCGAATCTTATGTAGAAGATAATTACTAAAAAATATGGAAAAATTTATATTAAGTTTTGTTTTCGTACTCATTTTATTGTTTCCAGCTGTTACTGTTGGTGCTCCAAGCTTAGCTCAAAGACTAAGTGGTAAGATTCTGCTCCAAGTTGAATCTCACGGTGAGGCATGGTATGTAAATCCGGCTAATTTAAATAGATATTACATGGCCGATGGAAATGCAGCTTACAATATAATGCGTAATCTTGGGGTGGGTATTACTAATAGTAATTTAGTAAAACTGCAAAATAATAAAAACTTAGCAAAAAAACAGAGCGGTAAGATCTTTTTACAAGTTGAAGATAAGGGTCAGGCATATTATGTAAATTCGGACGGTACGCTTTATTACTTAAAAGATGGTGACGCAGCTTATAATGCAATGTGGTCCTTGGGCTCAGGAATTAAAAATAATGATTTAAATAAAATTATAGCTAATGAAGAGAATATTATTATAGAAAATCCCGTAGTAGAGGAGCCAAAAGTTATTACATGTGATTTTGGGTATGTTCTAAGTAATAATATCTGCATTACGTATGATCAGTCCTGCTCTAATTCTTACGGGCTATATTCTATTTTTGGCAAAAAGAATGCAGATGGTTCATTGGTATGTTACTGTAAGAGTGGTTATGAGTGGGCATATCCACTAACTAGCAACACTAATTACTGTAAAGAAAAAGTAATATATCAAAATAATTATTATCCGATATTCTATAACGGCGGTGGAGTTATTACTTATGCTCCGAGTGGATGCGATTATTTTATAGTTGAATCTTCCTTAGGTTATTCTTTGTTTGAATGGTTTGGTGGAGCTCTTCCAAATGAAGGCGACGCTCTATATGGGGATTTTTCTGGATATGGTTTTAAAGATTTTTATACAGGATCAAATAGAAAGATTCGTGTTTGGGTAGAAGATTATCTATTATCTAGATCCAGAGCGATAGAAAAGTATGTTGATAAGTGCGATTAATTTCCGTTCCGGTAGAGTCCTCTTGCGAGAGATTTTGCCGCAGCGAAATAATCTCAATTATGATTTAGTATATAATAAAGATTATGTGTATGAATAAAAATAAATTAATTTTACCGGTTGGTATTTTATTAGGATTTTTTATCTTAGGAGGAGTTTATTATGTGGCTCAATCTAAAAGGCAGGCAGCAATAGATAAACAAGAAGCTGATTTAAGAATGCAAACGGAAATTTTTAATAAAAACATGGAATGCGCAAAATTAATAAATGATATAAACGCAAGAATAAAAAAAATTAAAGAATCGGCATTTTTAGTCAGAGAAATAGAATTGAAGGATTTATTTTATAGTAAAAAGATAAACTCCTGTTTATATGTGACCGAGTACTATGACTCCGAGATCGCTAATGGCCCGTATTATATAGTTCTTAATGACGCTCTGGCAAATACTAGAATTAATTCAGCTGCAATAGGTTTTCCGAACTCTAATGAAGAATATTTTAATAAGGATGGTAGTGAAAATCCATCAGGCTGGAAGAAAGTGGAAGAGTTTTATAAATTGGTTAATACTTATAAATAAAATTAATCAACTCCGCCCCGTCACAATCTCCATTAGAGACTGTGACGGTTTTTAATCCGAAATTTTCTTTGTGATCATCAACCCATTATCTAATGCCGCAAGATAATAACTAATAACTCTTTTGTCACAACGGGACAGAGGTAAATGAGTGCCGCTAACTTTTTGCAAATAATCTTGCATCATGTGCCCATAATCATTTACATTGTCAGCAACAATTATCCCGCCAACTTTCATTAAGGGAATTAGTTGCTCAAAATATTTTCCATAATTTTCTTTATCAGCATCAAGAAAAACAAAATCGAGTACGCCCTTATCCCAATCAGCAATAATCTCAGAAGCTTCACCTTCTAGTAAAGTAATTTTGTTAGTTTTGGCTTTAGTGAAAACCTCTTTGGCTAATTTAATTTTTTCAGGATTTAATTCAATGGTAAAAACTTTGCCATTGTTTTTAATTGCGCCTGCAGCAAGATGAAGTGCGGCGTAGCCCGCGGAAGTGCCGACCTCAAGAATATTTTTAGCATCGGTCAACTTAACTAAATATTTAAGAACCTCAGCGCTCTTTTTCGGCACTGACCATAAACGAATAATTTCATCTTTATTTTTTCTACCAAAAGAATGGCTATCATCTGTTTCACTTGGCTGCCAGTCGCTTTCAATTTTTTCAACATAGCTAATCGCTTGTTCTAAATCAGAGTTTTCAGTATCTGTTAAAGAATTATTATCGTCATAGTTAATATTAAGTTGTTTTATTATTTGTTTGGCAATAAAAACACTATCAACTTGATTGAATTCTTTTTCGGTCATAAATTTTATTTATATTGAACTAGCGAGTCACCAGTATTAATAACTAAAACTGAATGTTTTTTAGGATTAAAGCTCGGATCAATTTTTTGTAAGCGAGGTAAGATAGCAAATCCAGAAGCAGCGCTTGGTTCAGCGTCAACTGAATTTTCGGTTAAAGTTTTCATGGCCTTTTTAAGTTCATTATCGCTAACATGGAAAACTTTATAAGGCGCGCGTAATCGTCCTTTTCTGTCTGTTTCTTCATGTCTTGTCCAGCCCCAGCCTTTAGCTAAAAGACTCTTGGTATCGACCCAAATAGGGCCATAAAGCATAATAGCTATAGTCTTAGGATCGCCTGAGCTTACAGGAATGACTTTGGTGTGTAATTTGTGATCATTGATATAATCTATGATTTCGTTACAGAGAATTCCGGCACCAAAAGGCACAATGACGTAATCAGGTGATTCTTTTAATTGTTGTTCAATGGCTTCAATAATAATTTGTACATAAGCCGGTCGATTAAGTCCTTCGGTGATATCAATAAATTCTCCTAGAACCGCTTTGTTTTCTTTGGCTAGATTTTCTAAATCTTTAGCGCGATAAATTTGTTTACTTAAATCAATTGGTAGTATCTGACAAGTTCTTTCAATCTCATCTAGAATTTTTTTGGCTGGAACAATTGTGTTGTGAGTGTCAGGCCCAAATTTTTTCTGTTCTAATGCTGGTGGAACAAAAACTACGGCGCGAGAAACCTCTTGGCCAACAATATTATTTAATTGCTTAGAATAAAAGCCCATGGCTTTAGCGGTGTTGCCGTAAGAAATAGAAGAAAAAGTTGCTTTAGTAATTTTTTCATTATTCTTGTGCTGTTCATAAAGCGGTCTAACCATTTCGTAAGCTAATCTATCCTTAAAGGTTCCGGTTGGATTTTTACTTTCGTCTTTCATCCAAAGGTTTTTAACGCCGAAATTATTATGCAACGCAACTAGCGGAGTGTTACCAGCTTTAACAAGTCTGTCATTAGAAATATCATCGGCTTGCTCCCAGGCAGATAAGAAAAAGCTATGATAACGTTTATAAATTTCTGGAGTTTTAATAACAATAGCTAAAGGATGCTCTCCCCACACAAGATTAATAATGCAATCTTTAAGAATAATAATACCAACCGGAATTTCTAAACGAGTAAAACGAAGCTTGAAGTTAGGAACTGCTTTAAAGTTCCTGCGCATCAAGCCTTCAACGTCTTTACTGGCAATAGTTCTATCATCAACGCCTTTGCGGTTAATTTCAGCGTGGAAATTAATTAAAAGATTACTGATCGTTGGATCATTGTGTTCGTTCTTAAAAGCAAAGGACCAATAAAAGTCTCCTTGAGAAAGATTACGGGTTAATCTGTCGAATAAACCACGGAATGATTCCATGCCTTTATAGACGGTTATCAATTGTTTTCCCTGAGGGTCTAGAATTTCGCTCTCTTGTCTTAAAGTATAATAAGACGCTCGGCCTAGTCCTTTTTGTTCAATAAGATCAAGCTCTTTAAGGCGATTAAGAATTTGCTTAACAGTTGGTCGGGGGATAGCAAGTTTCTCGACTACGTCGTTAGTGCTGATTTGTCCCTGGCTATCAAATAAAGCTAAGGTTTTTTGTTGGTTCACAGATAGTGTATGTTTCATATGTCCAATTATATACTAATATATCCGATTATATCCTATAATGAATTATTTGTCAAGAGGGGCTGTTTATTGGTGTTTTTGTTATATTAATATATCTGATTTATACTTAATATATGATCAATCAAGAACAGCAAGCCTGGCTTAATCATTTAAATGACTCTGACCATGTAAAAATCATTCCATATAATCCCAGCGTTAAAGAAGTTTTTCAGATCATTAAGGCCGAACTGATAAAAATATTGGGCAATATTAGAATTTCTCATCGTGGTTCTACTGCTTTAAAAATTTCAGGTCAAGGCGAGATAGATTTATATATTCCCGTGAGTAAAAAAGATTTTAATATAACGATAAAGAAGTTAGAAAAATATTTAGGCAAACCAGGCAGCGTATATGAATTTGTAAGAGCACGATTTGTTAAGTATATTGAAAATACTAAAATAGAAATATTTGTAATAAACAAAAATGACGAAGGCTGGAAAGCGAGTGTAAGATTTGAAAAATATTTAAAAAACAATCCTAGGGTTCTAAAAGAATACGAGCGGTTAAAAATTAAAGCCAATGGTTTGTCGACCAGGAAATATTACGCCATAAAAATAGCTTATATTAATAAAGTTATAGAATTATAAATTTTCATTATGATTTACTTAATAGGTGGTGCTCCAAAATGCGGGAAAACAACTTTGGCAAAAAAAATATCGAAAGATTTTAATATTCCCTGGATATCCGCAGATACTTTGCAGAATATTGTCTGGGCATATACGCCGAAAGAAAATCATAGAGAAATTTTTCCTCATAAGTATTCTAGAGGCAATAGTAATGATGAATTTTATTCGAAAAATTCCACGGAAGATATAATTGAGAATTATATTATTCAGGGTAGAAATACTTATGCGGCTATTAGTATGATGGCGGAGACTTATCTGACCGATAAGGACGATTTTATTGTTGAGGGTTATGAAGTTACACCTGAAATAGTAAATGATATTTTTACTAAATTTGGCAAGGAGCATATTAAAGTGGTTTTTCTTCTAAAGCATGATAAAGATAAATTTGTTCAAAATGTTCATAAATCAACAACGCCAAATGACTGGATATTACGAAAAACAAAAGATGATTCTACTTTTGATAAAATCGCGAAAATGATTGTTGGATATTCTAGCTATTTTGAGACAGAGGCCAAGAAGTATGGATTTGATGTTTTTGTTATGGATAATGATTTTGAGCAGCAGATTGATTTAATTGAAAAGCATTTGTTTCAAAGGTAAATTTTAAATTTAGACTTTGCGCTCTATGATCAACAATATAAACAGCATTATCGAGTTAATAAAAAAATCTAACAGCACATTATTTATTTTGTGTGGCTTGCCTTATTCGGGCAAAACTTATTTAGCTAATAGTATTATAGAAAAAACGTCGATTGATTATATTAGTATTGATAATATTTTAGATTCGCTCGGTTATGATTGGGATACTAATAAGCTACCAGACGAATTAGGTTGGAAAGAAGTTATGAATAAATCATACGACATGATTCGCTCTAGTTTAGCTAATAAGAAGAATGCTTTATATGACTCAACTAATCATACTCTGGCAAGCAGAAATGATTTAAGAAAAATTGCTAGCGAACTTGATTGCAAGACAGTTGTCCTATTTGTTAATACCTCAGAGGAAATAGTTAGACAACGCTGGTCTGAGAATAAACTAGATCCAAAAAGATTTGTTTTAGATAAGGCCTTGTTAGATAAAACGGTTAATGATTTTGAAGCGCCGAGTGAAGATGAGAATGTTTTGTGTCTATCTTAGGAACTAGTCTATAATAATAGTATATAAATGCATTTTATTTTATGAAAACACCTGAACAAATATTAGAACATAGTGAGCCACACTCAAAAGAATCCGGTGAAAAATTAAACCGCTTGCGAGCGGCGGTTTTAGGCGCTAACGACGGAATTGTTTCAACGGCTTCTTTGATTGTCGGTGTGGCTGGTGCATCAAATACTACGAGTTTTATTTTGACCGCTGGTATCGCCGGCTTAGTCGCCGGCGCTCTTTCGATGGGAGTTGGTGAGTATGTTTCGGTTAGCGCTCAGCGCGATACAGAAAAAGCTCTTATTGAAAAAGAAAAAAAGGAGCTTAAAGATAACTCCGATTTTGAACTTGAAGAGCTTTATAAAATTTATGTCAGCAAAGGTTTGTCAGAAGAAACAGCTCGCATGGTAGCCAGAGAATTAACTGAGCATGATTCTGTTACCGCGCATCTTAACGCCGAGCTCGGCATTGATCCTAATGCTTTAGTTGATCCTTGGCATGCAGCTTTTGCTTCGTCAGCAGCTTTTGTTTGCGGCGCTATTATACCGATTGCTATGGTGATTCTTTCTCCGGTCGAGATTCGAATTCCAGCAACTTTTTTTGGCGTCTTACTCGCTTTGATTACAACCGGTATGCTAAGTGCGCATTTTGGTGGAGCCAGAAAAATAAGAGCGGCTGTACGCGTTGTTTTTGGTGGTATACTTGCGATGATTGTAACCTTTGCTATTGGTAAATTATTCGGGATTGCAGGAATATAAAATAGAGTTAAATTTCAGCAGAATCATTTATGATTCTGCTGTTTTTATTAACTTGGAAGAAAAATCACTTTTCGCTTGTATATATATTGCAGAGCAAAAGGTCGATTTTAAAATTAATTAATAAATACAATATATGAAGAATAAAAAGCTATATATCTCTCTTTTTGTCTTATCTTTGATAATTGTCGCTGGCGTAGTAGTTTCAAATTATGCTTCAGCTTATCAAGGAGATGCTACTAAGCAAGGTCCAAATTATACTGTTGAACGTCATGAGGCTATGGAAAAATCCATGGCTGATAATAATTATGAAGCTTGGAAAGCATTAATGAACGGTCGCGGTCGAGTAACTCAAGTAATTAATAAAGACAATTTCTCTAAATTCATTGAAGCTCACAATTTATCTGAACAAGGCAAAACTGCCGAAGCCCTAGCTATTCGTAAAGAATTAGGCTTAGGCAATGGACAGGGAATGGGTAAAGGTATGGGTAAAGGCATGGGCAAGGGCATGGGACATGATAATTGCTTAAATAAATAGTTAATTATCTAATCTAGGATTTTAAGAATTTAAAGTCCTAGAGAGATAGTTAGTCATTTGTGTTAGACTAAATTGTATGAAAGAACTATCAATATTAGCTGATGAAGTAGTGATCGAGCAGGTTGTTCATCAGGATCAAGAATTATATCGCGAAATAATTGCGCGTTATCAGGAGAAATTATTGCGCTACGCTAATTATTTAGTTCATGATTCTCAAGAAGCGGCTGATATTGTTCAGACCTCTTTTATTAAAGCTTTTGTAAATTTAAATAGTTTTAAAGCTAAACTTAAATTCTCTTCATGGATTTATCGCATCGTTCATAATGAAGCCATTAATAGTTTGCTTAAACATAAAAAAGAACAACCAATTTTAGAAGAGATGGATTTTCCGGCTAAAGAAGACATGGTTGAAGACTTAATGCATCAAGAAGAAAGAGAAGCTTTAAAAACATGTGCTAACAAATTGCCGTTAATATATTCGGAACCCTTACTACTATTTATTTTTGAAGAAAAGAACTACGAAGAAATTAGCGACATTCTTCGTCTACCCTTAGGGACAGTTGGTAGTCGTATTAATCGAGGAAAAACTTTAATTAAGAAAATATGTCAGACTCAACAAAAGAAAAATTAGAAGAAAACATTGTGGCTCTAATTAAGAGCGGTGAAATTAAAATGAAACCACGCTGGTATTTTTTACTCGGCTCTTTAGCGATGGTTATTGGCCTAATTGCTCTAGTTATTTTGTTAATCTTTTTGGTCAGTTTGATTGCTTTTTCTCTGCGGACTCATGGTCCAATGGGTGAGTTACGATATCAAGAATTAGTTTCAAGCTTTCCGGGGTGGGCGCCGATTTTAGCTTTAGCTGGTCTATATTTCGGAGCGAAAGTTTTTAAGAAATTTGATTTTTCCTATAAGAAAAACTTTTTAAGTGTCGTTATTGCAGTCGTCGCGATTATTATAATTAGTGGTTGGCTAATTAATTATTTAGGCCTTGATAATATCTGGCTTAAACGGGGACCGCTAAAAGGTATGTATCAACAATATGATGGCGGCATGATGAGGGGATCTGGCCGTAGAATGATGCAAAATAATCTTCGCTAGCTTTAATTGTAAATTAATAAAAACAGGGTTTTTAGACCCTGTTTTGTTGTATTTGACTTAATTTATTGCAAGGTGTATTATATCAATATATATTGATATAATATGAATAAAAAATTACTTGTATTTATTAAAGCCATCGGTGATCCAACTCGTTTAAGGATTCTTAATCATCTAAAGAAAGAGTGCTGCGTCGGTGATCTTTGGCAAAAATTGAATCTGCCGCAAAATTTGTGTTCCCACCATTTAAGGGTTTTGAAAGAAGCTAAATTAATAACCTCAAAAAAGATGGGTTTGAAGGTCGTATATAAATTGAATGAAGAATTTTTAGAAAGTAATTTAAAAGAGTTAAAAAATTATTTGAATTAATATGAATAAATTTAAAAACGAGAATTCATTGGATCGTTTGCTTAGAATCTTCTTGAGTGAAATATTATTATTGCTCGCCTTCTTTTGGGTGGGCGGAGTTTGGCAAATTATATTTTATATCCTAGGAGCCATCTTATTGTTTACGGCTGTTACTGGGTTTTGTGCAATTTATAAAATTTTTAAGATTAATACATTTAAGCAATTTATAAAGCCATTAAATAAAAAATTAATCTATTCAATTGTAGTTATTTTAATAGCCCTGCCTTTAGCTGGAAGTTATTACAGTAATTTTTTTACAAAGAAGATTTTTCTAGAAGATTATAATCGGATGAATAATTATTATAAACAAACCTTATTTTATACTGGGCAAAATAAAAAAACTGAAAGTGCAGACAATTATGAAAAATTAGCTATCGAATATAAAAAGTTTAATGATAAATATCTTTCCTATCATCCTTATGTAATTAAAAATGATGCCAATTTTAACAACGACTTAATTATCGTTTCAGAAAAGGTGATTAACGCTAAAGATAAAATATATAATGGTGATTTAACTTTATTGCATAAAGACCTAGAAGAAATAAGACCAATTTTTCAGGACATCTTAAAACGCAATGGTTTTTCAATGCTGGCTGTTTCTTTGGTGGATTTTCATGACGCTATGGAAAAAATAATTACAGCCGCAGATAATAAAAATTCTCAGGAAGTCATAGCTGTTTACGACGAAGTTAGCGATAAACTAAAGGCCGTAGAAGAAGTTGCAGCTGATGATGAAATAAAAGCTATTAGATCTAATTTAGACGCACTGCTTGATTTGGCTAATAACAATAAGTCAGAGGAGTTATCTAAAAAGGCTGCCGAATTAAAAAGTAGTTTTATAAAAGTTTATTTAGTCCGTGGTTAAAATTTAATTATTTATATATAAATTTATGAATAAATTTCAAAACGAAGGTAAGCTTGATCGTACGGTGCGTATTATTTTAGGTTTCGTTCTTTTGTTAGTATCAGTTTTTGTTTCCGGCGTTCTACAAATTGTTTTTTATGTTCTCGGTGCCGTTGTGTTAATAACCGGTATCATTGGTTTTTGTGGTGTGTATAAAATTTTGGGCATTAATACTTGCGCAAAATAATAAATAATCTAACTATAAAATTATGAGTAAAGTAATAGCTCTTACTAAAGAAACCTGGGATAAAGATGTTATGCAATCTGAACTTCCGGTTTTGGTTGATTTTTGGGCACCATGGTGTGGTCCTTGTCAGATGATGATCCCGGTCTTAGATGATTTGGCTGATGAGTTTGAAGGTAAAATAACAATCGCCAAGCTAAACATTGATGAGCCAGCTCATCGCGCCTTAGCGATTGATTTTCAAATTCAGTCTATTCCATCCTTAAAACTTTTTAAGGGCGGGAAAATTATTAAAGATTATCTTGGTTATAAAAGTGCCGATGATTTCTCGGATGAATTAACCAGCGCTTTAAAAAATATATAATTATATGGAAGACGCTAAGCTTAAGGATGTAGTTAAAAAAAGCTATGCTGAAATTGCAAGCACAAAGAAAACTTGTTGTGGTTGCCGTAGCGCTCAAACAATATCTAAAAGCATTGGTTATTCTGATGAGGAGATGAACGCCGTGCCTGAAGCTAACTTAGGTTTGGGCTGTGGCAACCCGATTGCTTTAAGTAAAATCAAAGCCGGCGATATAGTCCTAGATTTAGGTAGTGGCGCTGGCTTTGATGCTTTTTTAGCAGCTGACAAAGTTGGCGTTGATGGCAAAGTTATTGGTGTTGATATGACAAAGGAAATGATTGTTAAGGCAAATGAAAATGCTAAAAAATATAATTATAAAAATGTTGAATTTAAGTTAGGTGATATTGAAGAATTACCGCTTGAGGATAATTCAATTGATATTATTATTAGTAATTGCGTGATAAATTTGGCCCCGGATAAATTAAAAGTTTTCAAGGAAGCTAATAGAGTTTTAAAGCCAGGCGGGAAGATGTATCTTTCAGATATTGTTTTATTGGCTGATTTAACAAGCGAGCAAAGAAATGATGAAAAACTTATTGCTGGTTGTGTTGGTGGGGCTTTGTTAAAAAATGATTATCTTGAGATTGTAAAACAGGCTGTTTTTGAAATAAATATTTTAGGAGAAAATAAAGAAATTAGTAAAAAACAGTATGAAGGTCTGCCGCTAGAGAGTTTGGCGCTTGAAGCGATTAAAGCTTAGTTTGTAATACTGCATTAAACTGGGTTAAGCCCAGTTTTTTGTTATTTTATGTAGCTATTAAATTTGAATAAAATATGCTAAAATAGTGTATATTTAACAAAAATTTATGAAATCAATGCTAATTAAGGTTTTCGCAGCAATCGCCTATATTGCCATGGTTGTAGTCAATTTCTTAGCCAATGCTTTGCCAATTAATAATCGCTCGACTGGAGCAATCTCTGATGCTTATCCTAACCTGTTTGCTCCTGCTGGTTTAACTTTTTCAATCTGGGGGCTGATTTACCTTTTACTAGCTGGCTATGTAGTTTATCAGTTTATAAAAAAGGATCATAAATCTAAAGAGCTTTTTAGTAAAATTAATCCTCTGTTTATTGCTAGTTCGATCGCTAATATCTCTTGGATATTTTCATGGCACTATGATTTTATCGGTCTTTCAGTTGTCATAATGGCTGTCTTGTTAATTTTACTGATTAAGATTGCCGATATTATCCGCCGACAAGAATTTACTTCAACAGAAAAACTTTTTGTTTGGGCACCTTTTAGTATCTACTTTGGTTGGATTACCGTGGCGACGATCGCCAACATCACAGTCTTCTTAGTCAGTCTTGGTTGGAATGGCTTTGGAGTAGCTGACTTTATTTGGACAAGTATAATTTTACTTGTCGGAGCGCTGATTGGAATTTTGCGTATGCGTCATGATAAAAATATTGCTTATGGTTTAGTGCTTGTCTGGGCTTACTCAGGAATATTGCTTAAGCATTTATCATCTGATGGTTTTAGTGGGCAGTATCCAAGTATCATTATTACTGTTGTTGTGTGTTTGGTTTCGTTTATATTTTTTGTAGTTAAAATTATTTATAAAAAATAATAAAACATATGAAAAAAAATATAGGTAAATTAGATCGATTAGGGCGGCTCTTTTTAGGTATTGTTTGTCTAATTATAGCTTTATTAGCTTCGTTCTCTGTGGTCGTAAGAATTATTGTTGCCTTAGTAGGTTTATTTACGATTTACGAAGCCCTCGCTGGTTGGTGTGCCTTTTATGCTTTAATCGGCAAAAATACTTGCCCAATCAAATATGAATAGCAAAAAGAAAGTCATAATTATCGGCGCCGGTCCTGGCGGTCTTAGCTCAGGCATGATTTTAGCTCATCGCGGCTACGATGTTACGGTGTACGAAAAACAAAGTTATGTCGGCGGTCGAACGTCGCCGCACAAAGAAGGAGATTTTTTGTTTGAACTAGGTCCTACCTTTGTAATGCTGCCACAAATTTTCGAAGAAGTTTTTGCAATGTCTGGGAAAAAATTGTCTGATTACGTTGAACTTAAAAGGCTAGAAACAATGTATCGTCTTCACTTTAGTGATGGACGAGATTTTCATGTTTATTTTGATAAGCAAAAATTAAAGCAAGAAATTACTCGACTCTTTCCTGGCGATGAAGCTGGTTACGATCGCTATCTAGCAGAACAAAAAGTTAAGTTTGATAAAATGTATCCTTGCTTGAAAATTCCTTATCTAACACCACTAAATTACCTTAACCCCAAGCTATTGCGCGCTTTGCCGGCGATGCAAATATTCAAAACTCTTTATCAGGTTTTATCCGGTTATTTTAAAAATAAAGATTTACGCATTTCGATGGCATTCCAAGCCAAGTATTTGGGTATGTCACCTTGGGCTTGTCCTGGACCATTTTCTATTTTGTCATACATGGAGCATGCCTTCGGTGTTTTTCATCCTATGGGCGGAGTTCATAAGTTAACTGAAGCCATGGCGAAAGTCTTGCAAGAGAATGGCGGGAAATTATTATTAAATACCGGAGTGAAGAAGATTTTAGTTGAAAACGGGAAAGCTGTTGGTGTGCAACTAGAAAATGGCGAAGAAAAAAAAGCTGACATTGTAATTATGAACACGGATTTCGCTAAAGGCATGATTGACATGGTTAAAAATGAAACTCGACCAAGTTGGTCTAATCGTAAATTAGCTCGTAGCTCATATTCTTGCTCAACCTTTATGTTATATTTGGGTTTGAAGAAGAAATATGATTTTGAACATCATAATATATTTTTTGCTAACAACTATAAGAGGAATGTTGATGAAATTTCAGCAGGAATTTTATCAAAAGATTTTTCTCTATATGTTCAAAATGCTTCAGTAACTGACCCTAGTTTAGCGCCGGAAGGTAAATCAGCAATTTATATTTTAGTTCCTGTGCCAAATCTTGTGACTGGCATAGACTGGGAAAAAGAAAAAAGCGCTTTTCGTGATTTAGTGCTAGACAAATTAGCTAGCGATACTGAAATGAAAGATATTCGCGAGCAAATTGAAATTGAAAAAATTATCACCCCACTTGATTGGCAAAATGATAAATTTGTTTATCAAGGAGCGGTCTTTAATTTGGCGCACACTTTAGGACAAATGCTTTATCTGCGTCCGCACAATAAATTTGAAGATATTTCAGGATTATATATTGTTGGTGGAGGAACACATCCTGGCTCAGGTCTGCCAACTATTTTAGAATCAGGTCGAATCGCGGCCGATTTAATTGAACAGAATTAATATTTACTATGAATACTTGGCAATCTCTTTGGCTGGTTAGGGAATTATATTATAAAAAGGGTTTGCCGAATCTTAAGAAAATACAATCGCTTGGTCTTTTAGCGGTTAAAATTGGGCAAATTCATGCTTTGCGCCTAGATTTTTTGTCGGCTGAAAAGTGTCAGGCTTTAGCAACGCTCTATCGCAGTAACAACCCAGTTCCAGCCGAAGAAGTTAAGGTCTTACTGTTAGAGCATGGTGGCGCAAGTTTTACAGACAACTTTTCATTGATTGAAGAACAGCCTTTAGCGACCGCATCGGTTGGCCAGGTTTATAAAGCTAAACTTAAGAACGGCAGTGATGTTGTTATTAAAGTAATTAAAGCGCGTTTTAAGAAAAGTTTTTCATATGATATAAAACGTTTGCGTGGCTTTTTTAAGTTAGTGCTAAAGTTTAATCCAAAATTAAAAAGTGTTGGTAATCCTTTGGGGATTTTAGATGACATAGAAACTTATACTTTAACTGAACTTGATTTACGTAATGAGGCGAAGGGCGCCGCAGTACTCGAGGGAATATATTTGAAGTACAAAGATCACTTTGATCTTTCAATGCTTAAATTCCAAAAGATTTATAAAGAATATTCCGGTGAAAATATTTTAGTTTCCGAATTTATAAATGCGCCAACGGTTGATGAATTATTAACTGCTGGTCGTTTTAGTTATGAGGATATGCTAAAGTTTTTCTACTTACAAGGCTTTTATATTTTTATTGCTGGTAAGTTTCATGGTGATGTTCATCCGGGAAATATTTTATATGATGGTAAACAGTTCTATTTTGTTGACATGGCATTTATTGGCGAGGTTAGTGAAAGAATTCGCCGCGGATTATTTTTCTTTTTTGAAGCTTTGTCCTTCTATAATTATGATGATTGCGCTAAGTACTTAAATGAAATGGCAGAAATTAGAATTGAAGGTGAGGCTTACGAAAAGTTTAAGCTAGATTTTAAGGAAGTTTATAAAGACTATGCTGGTAAAACCGTCAGCCAAGCTTCATTAACTAAGCAGATGATGCTCACGATTAAGCTAGGTGTTAATTCGGGCATGGTTTTCGAAAAAGGAATCTTCGCCATCATTCGCAGTCTTATGTATCTTGATGGTATGGTTTTAAAATGTAATCCGAATGCAATATTGATGGAGGACATGCGTCAATTTATTCAAGCTTATAAAAAAGAAATTTAATTAATAACTATATGATGAAATACGTTTATTTTTTTCTTGCTATGATCGGCATAGTTTTGCCTTATTCTCAGTTTGTCCCTTGGACAATGACTAATGGGATGGATTTAGTAAAAATGGGTCAGGCTATGTTTGTTAATCAGATTGCTGCAGGGATTGCGCTCGACGCCTTAACCGCCGCAGTTATTTTAATTATTTATATTTTAGTTCAACAAAAGAAAAAGCCTGTTAAATATTTTTGGCTACCAATTGTCGGGACTTTTGTTTTTGGTTTAGCTTTTGCGCTACCTTTTTATTTTTATTTACGTGAGTTTGTGTCTGAAAAAGAGTAATTATTTCATAAGTTTAGCTTGACAAGGTGATTATTATAGTGTATAATAAAATTATAATTATTTAAAATCAAATCTATGTTTAAAGGTATTGAAAAACAGTCAAACGACAATGATGACATGCCGTCAGAGGATGAAGAGAAAAGACGTTTAGGCATTCCGGTTGATAGTGATGATGAAGAGCACTACTTACGTGGTGATAAGTCCGTAGAAAACGAAGAAGATGAAGAAGGCGAAGAAGAGGAAGTTTCAGAGTATAAAGAAATCGTTGATAAAGATTTATCTGATACTGAGTTTTTAGACGAACAAGAGGCGAAAGCTTATGTGCCAAGCTCGGGCCAAGAAGCAGATGAAGACAATTTAGATGGTAATTCAGAAAAACTTGGCGACGAAGATGATGCTAACGAACCATTATCAGAGGGTAGAAAGAAACAACTGCAGGAGTTCATGGATCGAGAGCAGACAAACAAGGCTAGTTAATTTAGCTTTAGAAAAAAATTAGTATATTTTTAAACAGACTACACTAGAGGTGGTCTGTTTTTTATTTTTAAGATTTACTGCTACTATATAATTATGCATGAATACATTGGTTGGATCGGCGCCTTTCTGTTTGCTATCTGCGCTGTTCCTCAAGTTATTAAAACCTGGCAAACAAAAAAAGCCGACGATTTGTCCTGGCTCTTTTTGCTATTTTGGTTGTTTGGTGAGATATTGATGCTTATCTATTTAATTATAGATGATGCGGCTCTCGGTATAACTCATTACCCATTATATGTAAACTATATTTTTAACATTGTCATGGTTCTGTATTTAGTTTATGCTAAGAAAGTTTATTAAATTATGTTTATGGTAAATCAACCAGATCCAAAACCCAATACCCCGCCAATTAAGACTCCTAAAGAAAACAATAAACCAGAAGGTGAATTAGAAGATTTAGATGATATGTCTGATTGGTTTAAAAATAATTTAGTTAACCCCGAAGATAATCCTTTTACACGGGCTAGTTAAAAATATTTAATCTAAAAATATGTCTTACGGATTTATTTTCGATTTAGACGGTTTGTTGATTGATACTCAGCTACCTTTTCATGCTCTTGCTGAAAGCATGATTTTTGATAAATACGGTTTGCATTTATTGCCCGAAGAAATTTCTGAGCGCTATGCTGGCATATCGACCCGTAAAATTTTTAGTGAATTGTTGCCCAATGAAAAGGCTGATGATTTAGTTAAAGAAAAATGGGAAATAATGTCTTCTCTGGTTAAAGCTAAAGCGCCCGTCGCTTTACCTGGTATGTTTGAAGTTTGTCAGTTTCTTAAAGCTAAGCAAGTTCCGATAATAATTGCTTCGGCGTCGCCCGCCTTTTGGATTGAATTGTGTCTTGATCAGTTAATAAACAATTCGGAACATAACTTTAGAGAAGTTTTTGAAAATAATTTTGTCTCAGCTGAAGAATGTAAAAACGGTAAGCCAGCGCCAGATGTTTTCTTATTAGCTAAAGAAAGATTAATCAAGGCCGGAGCTGATGAAAAGATTAAATGGTTTGTAGTTGGTGACGGTGAATCAGATTTAATGGGCGGCTTAGCGGCTGAAATGGATGTTTTATATTTATCTAGTACTAATTTTAATCATGATGAAAATGAGCGCGTTAAAAGGTTTTCGGATAGCGTTAGTTTGGCCTCTTATATAAGAGGAATAATTAGTAGTTAATGGTTATAAAAAAATAAGCCGTAAACATTTACTTTTGTTTACGGCTTTTTAGTTTATTTTTTAAAAGTTATTTCAGGAATTAAATCGCTGTATTGTTTGTATAATGCTAATATATTTTCATATAGCCATTGCAAACTATGTTTTTCTATTGCTGCCTCTTCCATATCTCCTCTCCATGTGTCATGTGCTGACGACTTTTTATTTTCATCAACAGTGTTGAATCTAATGCTGCCGTCCGAATAAAGAGAAGCATAGCTATTTCCTTTAGACTCGGACAATTTTGCATCTATTAAATATGCAGGATTGTCATGATAATAAATATATAGAATCGTATCCGAGTTTTCGAGCTGATAAGGAGCTTTGGCT
This sequence comes from Candidatus Falkowbacteria bacterium, assembly GCA_026396835.1. Classification (NCBI taxonomy): domain Bacteria; phylum Candidatus Falkowiibacteriota; species Candidatus Falkowiibacteriota bacterium. The sequence continues at coordinate 31,593 of JAPLWA010000006.1, read as the reverse complement.
CTTATCCCAGGGGTAGCGTTGAATATTTTTAACCATCTATTGAGGTTACGAGCCAATGTTTTTTCAGCTCTTGTTGCTTTTCGTATCGCCTCGTCAATCTTACTTTTAATTGGTGGACTCGAAATAATTAGTAGGTCATCGTTATTAGTGCTTCGTTGTATTATTTCTTCCCAAGCTGAATTAAAGTTATAGCTTTGCTTGATGCCTGTCCCTATAATTTCTACTTTACCAGTTTCGTGAAAAATTGCATGGGCGATGGCGTTAGGTAAATGATTGTTAAAGTCATTAAGGTGCTTACTTGATTTAGGAAAGCTAACGATAAAAGCAATCTTATCTTTAGTTAACCTTAGCTCATCTATAAGGCTAGTAAGAAGGTTGTTTATTTCAGGCTTGTCTGTAATACAGTTAATAATTTTCTGCTTTTGTAGAAATTGCTTCCAATTATCTAAACGACTTTGTCTTGTCTCAAGGTCTAAATTCTTTTTAGGAACAATTGGAATTTTCATTTTATCTCCTTTTTTAATTTTTTTATTTTCTAATTCCCCTTAAGTTAAGGGTGCTTAGAATTTCTGAAAAAACATTTTTTAGGTTTAATTTATCGGTGTTAATTATTAGATCAAAAACATGAGTGTCTCTTTTAATGTCAAAGCCTTTGTGTTCGCGATATAGCTCTCTTGTTTCTCCGTCTTTCATGATAATAACTGAGCGAGCTTTAGTCTGGTTTATTCTGCTGCGTCTCGCTACTCGTTTAACTCTTGTTTCTCTGCTTGATTGAAGATAAATCTTAAAAGCATGTTTTGTGAGCCAGGCAAGACTCCAACTATCTATTACAACTGCTCCTTTCCTTAGTTCTTTTAGGAGTATTTTGTCGCATTCAAAATCTGCTGGAGTTTTTGCCTTAAGTCGGTCTTTAAATAGCTTGATTCCAGCTGCGCTTTCCCAAAAACCACGCCCAGATTTAGATTTAGTGATTTCCGGCGTTTTCTTAAGCGCTAGATCTCGTAAAATACTTGAAGGATGAATAACTCTAAGCTTGAGTTCTCGAGCAAGCATTTTGGCAATAGTTGATTTTCCTGACCCAGAAAAACCAAAGACGATAATTCTAATTTTTTGTTTTTCATTTTTCATAATCCAATACCGTTCAACCCTTTGTAATATTTCGCCTCTTTAATTTTTGAGGACCGAGAAAAGAAGTAATAAGCCAAAGTATCTCGATAGTAAGCGGCTTTGGGTTTTAATCTAATGAAATTTTTTTCAATTGAAATAAACCCTAGGCTTCTTAGTATCTCCCAGATGTTCTTATGAGTTTCAGCTAAATCACAACTAAATTCATTTTGTATTTTTTTTAGATCGAGTGATTCAAGGTTATAGATAATAAATCGGCGCAGCCTTTCTTCATGATTAAGAAAGACAGCTGATTCTATTTTTGAACCTGGTCCCGGTCGTAGATCTATGTAGCGTCGGATAGCTAGTTGATGCTTGCTTGAACTGTAAGAATTACGATAGTGAAAGTTATTTGTATAGCTTCTAGCGCCAACTCCAAAGCCACAAAGTGATTCACCTTTAAAGACATTAACTTGCTGCTGATAAAATCCTTTGTTTGGTAGTATGAAGCGAAGATGAGAGTCTTGGACATAGCCACTGTTTAATAACTGATTGCGCGCTAGCTCGTAGGCTCTATGTTTTTCAATCAAAGACATTTGTTCTTGCTTTGAACTAATAAAACTTGTGCCCGGTATGGCGACTGTTCTATAAAGCTCGATGGTTTCTGGTCTATACGATATTAAATCTTTAATTGTTTGTTGCCAGCTAGTTAAGTTTTGTCCTGGTAGCCCATACATCAGGTCGCAGCACAAATTTTTGATATTACTATTTTTTATTTGGTTAATCGCGGTTTGTGTTTGTTTTGAGATATGGCAGCGCCTAACGCCTTTAAGCTCATTGTCATTGAGACTTTGAACGCCAATGCTAATGCGATTAAAACCTAACTGACTTAGTAATTCAATTTTGTTTGAATTAATTGATTCCGGTGTTGCTTCGATACTAATTTCAGTGGCCGTATTTAAAAAATTTGGAAATGATTTTTCAATCTGTTTCATGATTTTTATAATTTGGTTTTCTGATAAAAGCATTGGCGTGCCACCTCCGAAATTGATGGTATTTATTCTTCTTCCATGAACATGTGTTGCACTAGCTATTTCTTGTATTAAGGCCTCGACGTAAGACTCATAGTCATTTTGCTTATTACCCACGGTTGTTAAGTAACCACAAAAAGAACATTTTTGATTACAAAACGGAATATGAAAGTACAGATTGATATTTTCAGAAAACTTAACCTTAGAAATATCAAAGTTTGTATTGCTTTCATAGGCCCGGGTAGTCGGGTATGAGTATATGTAGGGGATTGAAGCTGACTGTTTAATAAATTGTAAAAGATCCATTTTTTTCTCCTGTTTATTTGTTGACAGAATATCAATCTCATGGTATTTTGTACATATGTCGAACGACTTTCGACAACATGATTTTATGAAACAGGAAATACCTAGTAAAATTAAAGAATTTTTAAGTAAAGCTGGTTTAGATGATAAGGAGGTACGGGTTTATGTCTATTTATTATCAACCGGGCCACAAAGCGCTAGTTATATCGCTAAGGCTTGTGGCTTAACTCGCACTAATGCTTACGATGTTATTAAGAAGCTGGAAAGTAGAGGACTTTGTTTTAACTTAGGTGCTGCCTATGGTAGAAAAATTAAAGCCAATCCGCCCACGGAATTAGTTGATATACTTAAAGCCAAGGAAAAGGAAATAGTTTATTTAAAAGATGAGCTGATTGAATTATTGCCAACGTTCAAAGGTTTAGATTTTTATAGACCAACAGCTCAGTCTCAGGTGTCATATTTTAAGGGACAAGAGAGTGTTAGAAAATTAATTAGACTATCGCTGCAAGCCACAGAGAAAGATATTCGTATTGCGGGATCAGAGCTTGATATGATTGATAAGTTAGGCAAAGAATTCTTGATTGATTATCATGTGCGAAGAGTTGCAAAGCATTTATTTACAAAGGCTCTACGTCCAGGCAAAGAGCGCGGCGCTCATGAAGTTTTTAAAGATGATAAAAAGTACTTAAGACAGACTCGTCTTCGTCCCGAAGGCTTAATTCGCCTAAAATCAATAATTATAATTTGGGATTCAAACATTGCTTTCTGTTCTTTGTCAGATGATATCTTTGGGACCTTGATTGAAAATGAAGCGCTCGCGATTATGCTAAAGAGCTGGTTTGATTTTGTGTGGAGCAAATCTAAAACAATTTCCTAACTATAAATCTAAGACCGTGTCTTCAAAATTTTAGCCAATTTGTTTTAGAGCTCGCTTGGCGTTAACGCATTCTTTTATAAGGCCGCGCGGGGACGGTCCGAAACAATGGAATTTATCGATTTAATCTAAGCAGAACCTTGATAAAGGGTTCTGCTAGTTTTTAAGCTTTACAGGTGAACGATTGTTTACTATAATGAAAGGACTAAATAAGACCCATGATAGAGAAGTATAAAAAAAGTATTATTCGTTTTTACCAAAAAAGTCGACGGATGCCGAGCTATTCGGAAATCATGACTCTGCTTGATTTTAAATCTAAGAACGCTGTCTTCAAATTGGTTAACAAATTGATTGAAGAAAATTTTTTATCTAAAGACAGCTCGGGCAAATTAATTCCTAAAAATCTTTATGGTGAACTAAGAGTTTTAGGTCAGGTTGAAGCCGGCTTTCCTTCGCCAGCCGAAGAAGAATTGTCTGACACTATAAGCATGGATGAATATTTAATTAAAAACAAAGAAGCAACTTACATGCTTAAAGTTAGCGGCGATTCAATGAAAGATGCTGGTATTATGGCTGGTGATATGGTTTTAGTTGATCGCAGTTTAACGCCAGTCCCAGGTAATATTGTCATTGCTGAAGTTGATAATCAATGGACTATAAAATATTTACGAAAAAAAGGCAGTACGATTTATTTAGAGCCAGCTAATATAAGATATCCTTTAATCTATCCTAGAGAAGAATTAAAAATTGCGGCCGTAGTTAAAGCAGTTGTTAGACGCTATTAAATTTATGCCGCTTAATTTAAGATCATTTCCGCAGGCTGTTTTGCACGTTGATGGCGATTGTTTTTTTGCTGCCTGCGAAGTAGCGCGTCGGCCGGAATTAAAAGGCAAACCAGTCGTTACTGGTTCAGAAAGAGGCATTGTCTCATCATTGAGTTATGAAGCTAAAGCCTTGGGCGTTAAACGCGCTATGTCTTTAAGTGAAGTTAAAAGAATTTGTCCTTCAACTATTTTTTTACCATCAGATTATGAAAGCTATAGTTTGTATTCTTTGCGCATGTTTAATATTGTTAGGCGTTTTACGTCGGCGGTTGAAGAATATAGTATCGATGAATGTTTTGCTGACTTAACTGGTTTGCAGAGACCACTTAATATGTCTTATGAAAAAATGGCGGAGAAAATTAAAGCCGCTCTAGACTCGGAATTGGGTTTTACATTTTCTGTTGGTCTGGCGCCGACTAAAGTTTTAGCTAAGGTCGGATCTAAATGGAAAAAACCTTCCGGCTTAACGATTATTCCTGGCCGCGAGATTCATCTGTATTTAGCAAAGCTAGACGTTGATAAAATTTGGGGCATTGGTCCGCAGACTTCGGCCTATTTAAATAAATGCGGCATTAAAAGCGCGCTGGATTTTGCTGAGAAAAATATAACTTGGATTAACCGAAATTTAACTAAGCCGCATCAAGAAATTTGGCAGGAGTTACGAGGTAATATGGTTTATGAAGTTGATCAAGAAAAAAAACAAAGCTATCAATCAATTAGTAAAACCAAAACATTTACTCCACCCTCTCGTGAGCGTGAACATGTCTTTAGTCAGCTATCTAAAAACACAGAAAATGCCTGTATTAAATTAAGGCGTTACCATCTAGCAACTAAAAAGATTTTTTTCTTTTTAAAAACTCAAGATTTTAAAGTAGTGGGTTTTGAGTTTAAGCTTATTCGTCCAACTGATAGCCCGGTTGAGATTGTAAAAATGATTGATAAATATTTTGCCAATGTTTTTTCGACTACAAAATTATTTAGAGCCACAGGAATCGTGCTAATGGATTTAACTGACAATTTATTGCATCAACCAGATTTGTTTAGTGAAAGCGTTCAGGCAGAAAAGATTTCTAAAATTTTTGGTAGCGTTGATGCTATGGCTAAACGTTATGGAAAACATGCTTTATTTTTAGGCTCAAGTTTTTCGGCCATGGACGGTGTTCAGCATCAGGGTGATCGTCAGCTCAAAAGCGATAGAAAAACCGAGCTGTTTAAGGGTGAAACCGCTAGAAAAAGACTAGCTATACCGTTTTTAGGCGGAGTAGTTTAATCAGATACAACAATAAGTAAGTTGATTATTGCTTAGTTTTTTTGATCTTGGGTTTAGGTAGTGGTAGACTGTCGGCGGTAATCACAACTAATCTAGCTAACCAATCTTTTTCTTCAATTAAATCACCCTCAATTAACATCGAAGCTTTAGCGCCAGGATAAGCAAAGCCTTCTTTGTATTTATCACCAAGGAATTTTTTACCGGCCTCAGTTATTTTCATGTACAAATTATTATCACAAACTAAAGCTACAACTTTTCCGTCACAATATAGCGCATATTCACCAAACATTTTTCTGGTGCTTATGCCGCTTACTTTAGTTAATTGATCTAAGATAAAATCAATGGTTGATTGTTTTGTCGCCATAACCTGGTTATATATTATTCTTTATGCTATAACTGGAATACATAGCTGTCAATTAATATAATTTATGTGCTTTTCTGCTCCTGCTAGTTTTGTTGCTGGTGCGGTTTTATCCTCAGCCGGTGTCATAACTCTAAAAAAAGTTAAAAATAAAAAACAAATTCCTTTGGCTTTGGTGCCATTGCTGTTTGGTATACAGCAAATCATCGAAGGCTTTGTTTGGATTTCTTTTGGCTGGGGAATGCCGAAACTTAATATTATTGCCACTTATGGTTTTACTTTCTTTTCACACATACTTTGGCCAATTTTTATTCCGATCGCTGTTTTTTTAGTTGAAACTGATCTTAGGCGAAAAAAAATAATTATGTTCTGCGGCGCCCTTGGTCTAATAGCGAGTTTTTATTCGTTTTTACTAATGATTATGTTCCCGGTTAGTTCGCAAATAAATTGTAATAGTCTGCAGTATATTTTTTCGTCTCTCGGTTTACCATTTTTTATTCACAGCGCGCTTTATCTAATCGCTACTTGCTTAGTTTGTTTGATCTCTAGTCATCGCTTAATAAAAATCTTTGGCGTCGCCGCGATTATCTTCCTTATTATCTCTTACTATTTTTACACAGTTACTTTTGCCTCGGTCTGGTGTTTTTTCGCAGCCATTCTTAGTTTGATAATATATTTGTTTATTAAACAACAAAAATTTAGCAAGAAAAAGCGCTAGCTTTTCAGTAGATTGTTTGAGCAACTTACCATTGTCTTGCAATATTGTTCGAGCGATTGCTTGTTCAGAAGCAAGTAGATAGTTGTCTCAAATAAAAAATTCCTAGCTGTTGTTAGGAATTTTTTAGTTTAAGATTTTTTTATATAGATCAATAAACTGTTCAATCATCTTATCGGCTGTAAATTGTTGAGCTGTTTCATAGGCCGCCAGGGACATTTTTTTACGTAAAGCATTGTTTTCTAGTAGTAGTTTAGTGTAGCTGATAACCTCTCTTTGGTTTTTCACCAGAAATCCATTTTGTCCATTAATAATAATTTCTGGCGCCACACCAACAGGATAGCTTAGCGGTACCATGCCTCGAGACATAGCTTCAATTAGACTCAAGGAGAATCCTTCATAGCGTGAAGAGATAAAAACAATTGAACCAGTTAAAGAATCAAATAATTCAGGAATTAGTGTTTTGTCGTAATTAGCTAAAACACGGTGTCTGGGTATTCCCATGGTTAGTATGTCAGTTAGTGCTTCATTGGTTGTGATGGCAATCGTGGTTTTGTTTTCTAATGGAAAATGTTTGTACCAATCCCAAATTCGATCAAGTCCTTTAAGTTTTAGATCAAACACCCCGTTGCCTAATCGGCCGATAAATATTAATGATGGTTTGCTTATTATTTTAGGCAAGGGTTTGGCAAACCAAAAATCCTCTATGGCGTTATGAATAACTGAAATATTGGCTGGCTTTGTGCCTAGTGAAATAATTTCATGCCTTACTTTTTTTGAGGAAGCAATAACCGCATCAGACCTGCTAGCAACTAATTTTTCTATTTCAGCTACGTCACGCAATGGTCGTCTAGTTTTAAGTTGAATTTCTTTAAGCGCTCCCTTGCACTTAAGCATTTCCCAAAATTTTTGTAGATTTGGTTCGAGTTTATTGGTTTGTGGCGTCATGTCTAGAAAACCCTTGGTCGTAGAACCAAAATGACTTATGACTGGAATATCATAAGCCAGAAAAGTTAGTGGTGTATAAGTTGTTCCTTGAATTAAATCGTAAGTTAATATTTCCTTACGATGTTCTAGCAAAGAAAAGAAAAATAAAATGTTACTTAAGCCTCTTAGCTGTACTGGAGGATCTGATAAATGAACATTTTTACCTAATAGGTTTGTGGTTGGGTAAAAATTCTTTACCTTAACCCCGTGCTTTTTTAATTTTAAGCATATTAGGTCGTTTATATAGGCTGCTCCAGTTCCAGCTTTTTTTTCATTATGTATAAAGGCTACTTTCATAGGCTCTAAGTATCTCAGTAAGTTGACCTGAGGTCAATTAAATTTTATTTAATTACAGCCAAAAAACTCGTTTTTTACTTTATTTATTAGAAAACTGCTATAATTGTAGTGTAAACACACTCTCAAATATGAATCATTCAAAGACTGCTGGGTATTTCCCGGTTTTCGCTGCTATCTTCGGCAATGCATTTGTGGCCTTAATTAAGATGATTATCGCCTTAATGTCAGGCTCTAGTGTTTTGCTATCAGAATCAATTCATAGCGTCGCTGACACGCTTAATCAAACTTTTTTGCTAATTGGTTTAAAGCGCTCGGTTAAAAAACCGAGTAATGATTTTGGCTATGGCTATGGTCAAGAAAGATTTTTTTGGGCCTTGATTTCAGCCTGCGGAATTTTTTTCATCGGCGCAGGAGCCACTGCTTATCAAGGTGTCAGCGCTTTGTTTCATGAAAAAGAGATTTTCTTAAACTGGTCAATTTTTTTGGTTTTAATAATTTCTTTTGTTGTTGAAGGCTGGACTTTTTTGGTTGCTGCCAGGGAATTAAAACATTCTTACCCCAACATGACTTACTGGAAAAGAATGAAGGTTGGTGACCCGACAACCTTGGCAGTATTTTTTGAGGATGGCGTCGCCGTCATTGGTATTATAATTGCTTTTATCAGTATTATTTTAACTAAATACACTGGTCATCATATTTACGATGCGCTTGGTTCAATTGTGATCGGACTTTTGCTCGGCGCCGTGGCGATTATTTTAATTTTAAAAAATCGTTCCTACCTTTTAGGTCGCTCAATTCCTCATGATTTAGAAGAAGACATAATTGAATTATTAGAAGCGGAGCCAGCGGTTGAAAAAGTAATTGATTTTAAATCATCTATTCTTGATATTGGAGTTTATCGAATAAAGTGTGAGATTGAATTTAATGGCTATATATTATTGAAAGAAATTTATCGTGATCAAGGTTTACGCGAACAATATGATGAAATAAAAGATGACTTTGAAGATTTTAAAAAGTTTTGTGTTGATTTTGCAGATCGTATTCCACGTTTGGTTGGAAAAAAGATTGATGATATAGAAAAAAAGTTAAAAGCTGAAAACCCTCATGTGAAATATATTGATATTGAGATTAACTAAAAGAGTTAATTACTCTTATGGTATTTAACATAGAGAAGCTGCTTAGATGGCTTATTCCGCTGGCTAGTGATAAAATATAAATATAGTTTAATTATTAAAAAACATATGGAACAATTAGAAAAATTCTTTGAGGATCTTTTCTTGAAAAAGATTACTTACCAACTTCCAGTGAAGGCTAAGGAAGTTATTGTGCAAATTGCCCCTTGGGTAACATTAGTAATTCTAGTGATTTCTTTGCCAGCGATTTTAGCGTTGTTTGGTTTTGGGTCAGCTTTAAGTGGTATGGGCATGTTCGGAAGATTTGGTGCCATGTACTACGTAAGCATGATAGCTCTGTTTGTTCAGTTAATTATGATGGCCCTCTCAATTTCGCCTTTGTTAAAAAGAGAGATTAAAGGCTGGAAGCTGGTTTATTATTCGAATTTAATTTCTTTTGTCTACGCAATATTGTCAGATTATAATTTTGGCGATATTATTTGGTCACTCCTTAGCTTGGCAATTGGAATGTATATTATTTTCCAGGTTAAGAGTTACTATAAATAATTTTTGTTTTTAAAAAAGACCTGCACTTTTTGTGCGGGTCTTTTTATTTTAGAAATGATTCTAGGTTTGTTTTATTTTGTATTCTTAGCCTGGTTAAAGTCAGCGATCTAGACATATCAGTTAAACCATTTTGTGTAGTGACAGCAAATTTATAGCCCGCTCCTTTAACTTCTTTTATGGTTCGATTGTCGTATTTGCCAGACGGATAAGCAAAACTAATAATTGGTTTTTTAAGAGTATCTTCTAGATATTTTTTTGAGCTAGATATTTCCCAGGTTAATTTTTTATTATTAACAAACCTCAAGTCAGGATGTGACCAAGTGTGGCCACCGATTTCAATATTGCTTTTAGCTAGAACTTTTATTTGTTCTAGTGTCATGTAGCGCGGCAAATTTATTGTACTAGCAATAACGTAGGTCACCGCTTTCATGTGTCTTTTTCTTAACTCGGGGAACGCCGCCGTATAAAAATCTTCATAGCCGTCATCAAAAGTTAGTATAATTGGTTTGGCGGGTAAATTGTTATTAACTACATCTTGAAAGTTGATTGTTTTATAGCCTAACTTTTTAATAGTATCAAGTTGTTCAGAAAATATTTTTGGTGCGACTGATAGGTTTATTCCTAGGGGGTCATTTATATCAGAATAATCTCTAATGTAGTGGTACATTAAAATTGGTATCTTTTTTCCTTGGTTTTTTTTCTCAGCCCCAAAAATTGGCCCTAAAGGAACCGTTAAAAATATAATTATTAGAATTAAATAAATTTTTTCTCTCATTAGTTAATATTAATCATAATTTCTATAAAAGGCAAAATTTTACTTTAACTCACCCCTGACCCCTCTCTACCCCTGCGGGGTAAAGAGGGGAAACTATGGATATAAGTTTCGTTTTATTTTTATGATTTGTGTTTCGATTTGATCTATAACTTCTGTTAAATTATTTTTAATATTTTCGTTGGCGAATCTTATGATATTAATTTTATATTGTTTAATAATTTTTTCTCTTTCCGTGTCATAAACTTTGTTTTCTTTTAGATTATGAATACCGCCATCTACCTCTATACCTAGTCTCAAGGCTGGGCAATAGAAGTCTAGTATAAAACCCAATATTATATATTGTCTATGAAATTTTAGATTTAATAATCTCCTGTTTCTTAAGGCTCGCCATAGAATATTTTCACTAGGAGTTTGTAGCTTTCTTAGTTCTCTGGCAAATAATATTTTTTGAATCTTCATATATTAATTTTAATAAAAATCGCAATATACAAAATACCCCTCTTTACGCGTTAGCGTAGAGAGGGGTAAGGGGTGAGTTATAGATTGGTTGAAAAGTGTTTAAATTTTTTCAGCTATTAAAATATTTTTTTTAGCTCTATTCCCAATGAGGTATTTAGCCAATTCATAAACAGTAAATAAGCTAACCACATAACCAATGTCGCCAACCATTGTGCCGCGTAAAAATGGTAAAGCATTAATATAACTTTGCATGATACCCGTCATTGTATGAGGGTATTCGGGATACAAAAAAGCAAAGTTTGTTACTAAGAAGAAAATGCTGGCACTGCCGAGTCCAGAAAAAACAATTTTTAACCAGCGATTAGATTGCTTGGCTCCTTTAATCCAGAGTCCAAATAAAACTCCACTTAAATGAGAGGCATAAACTGCAATCATTAGTGGCCAAGAAAAAAATCCTATTATTAAATCAGAAATTAATCGTACAGCTAAAGGAATTACTATGGCTTGTTTTTTTGGCAAGTAAGCGGCGCTAAAAATAGCGAGTGCCGTAATAACTCCGGCATTTGGAATATGCGGTATTAAGCGAGAAATAATGGCTAAGCCAATAATTAAATAAATAAACATAGTTTGTCTTCTAATTTCTAGTCCAGTAGGGTCATTATAATGTCTCGGAAAGTTCTTGGCAAATCGGATAAATAAAAACAATTCCCGAGCATGGGGGCCGCAGGAATTGTCTTTCGAAACCTTGGAAAATTACATGCCTGGAGTTGCCTTTGGCATATCTTTTTCTTTGCAACGATTACAATCGCCAATCGTAACAATGTCATATACCGCTGACAAACCAACTAACACATAAACAATAGTGGAAAGAGTCGTGCCCAAGATATTACCAACTCCCCAGTTGAATAGACCGATCAAAAGCCAGTTTAAGCCACCGATGATTAGTAAGATATGAGCAATTTTGTGTAACATTTTCATAAAGTATCTTATCTTTTTATTAAGTTTAAAGATCGACCTTTACCTCTAAATTATATCACAATAAGTTAGCTTAATAAAGCTATAATATTGACTTTTTTAAGTATTTGTTGTTTATTAATAGTAACTAAATTTTGTAAATTAAAATATTTGGAGGTAGAAATGTCTACAACAATCGCCCTTAACCCCGGCTTTCATGAAAGGCCGGTAGGTTCAAAGATTTTCCGTAATATAGTTAGGGTAATAAGATCGGTCTGCATGTTACCAGAGAAAGACATTAATCCATTTTCAGTTTTCGAGAAAGATCTCGGCGTCGATTCCCTTGATGTTATAGAAATTATTTCAAGGTTAGAAAAAATCTGGGGTTTTAAACTTGAGATAGAAAATTTGTCTTACTTAAAGTACTCTCTGTCAGCCAAGCCGGCCTATGAGCGTCTTGATGCAGAAAGTATATTCGAAGCGTTGTGTAATAAAATATTCGAGCGTTTTGGTATTAAGAGTGTCGAGGATCTTGAATCAGAGGCAACTGCGTTAATGATTGATGTGCGTCAATCCATCATGTTCTTTTGCAGGAAAAACATTAATTTCGAGGGTCTTATAAGTGATGACCTTAGAATTAAAAAGGATCTTAGTATGAGTCGCGAGGAAGTGCTCGCTTTTCAAGCTTACCTTAAGAAAAGATTCAAAAAGCCGGGCCAGCCTAATCTTTATTTTCACTATACAAGAAACAAAGACTTTAGCTTGGCCGAAGTACAGGCGTTAGTTATCAGGTTCTTACAGGATTCATTTATTGAAAGTTTTAGCAATAAGCTGAAAAGAACAAGAATAAAAAGATAATAGCCATAGCTGCAAAGCCGTAAAAGGTTTATCCACCGGATAAGCCTTTTTTATTAGGTTTTTATATGGTATGATTTTGTTATCTAATATGGCAAAACGAAAGCAGAAGAGTCCGCTCGACTATATTTCACTACCGAACTTCAATATGAACCCTGATGTAAAGAGGAGTATTTTTGTGGTACTTATTTTTGTGTTTGCCGCAATTTTATTTTTAAGTCTGATTGATTTAGCCGGCGCTGTTGGACCATATTTGTCTAGCGGTTTATCTTATATGGCTGGTTGGGCAAAATGGATAATTCCTTTTTTGCTTTTAGCCATGGGATTTTTAATGGTTGGCAAGGAAAAAAGAAGCTTGGGTGCTCTACATTATATTGGTGTTTTAATTTTCCTTTGGGCTGTCTCGGCCTTACTTCAGTTTCTAGTAGAACCAGCTGATTGGGATTTAGCTATCGAACAAGGTAAGGGTGGCGGTTATATTGGTTGGTCGCTAGCAATAATGGTTATGAACTTGGTTGGTTTTTGGGCCGGCTTTGTCGTTTTATTTGCTTTGTTGTTTATCGGTTTGATGTTGATGTTTAATTCAACCTTGTCAGCAATTTTTGCTAAAGGCACAGCGCCGGTCAGACTAGCCTTTCATCCTTTTGCTTGGCTCTTAAACCGCATGAAAGAAAATAATTTGGCCAAGCAGTATGATAAAGAATTTTTGCCAGATGAAATTCAGAGAAGCGAAGAATTTCCTATTGAAGATAGTGGCCCATCAGAAGATAATTTTTCCGCGCGCCCACTAAAAGGTGATAAGGCCCAAATTTCCAAGAAGGTCGCCGCAGTTGTTGAAGAAAAATCACAGTGGAAGCCGACCAATGTTAAAATTGATCTGCCCTTTGATTTATTAAATGGCAGAACTACTAAGCCAACTAGCGGAGACATTAAAGCCAATGGAGAAATTATAAAAAATACTTTGGAGAAATTTGGTATCCCGGTTGAGATGGGAGAAGTTAGTGTTGGTCCAACTGTTACTCAATATACGCTTAAGCCAATCGAGGGCATTAAGTTATCTCGTATTACAACTTTGAATAATGATTTATCAATGGCCCTGGCGGCGCATCCGCTTCGTATTGAGGCGCCAATTCCTGGTAAGTCTTTAGTTGGTATTGAAGTGCCAAATAAAACCGTGGCCGCTGTTCCACTTAAAGAAGTTTTGGATAGCGATAGCTTCCGCAAGCGTAAGAGCAATTTAATGATTGGTTTAGGCAAAGACGTGGCTGGTCAGGTTTGGCTTGATAACTTGGCTAAGATGCCTCACTTGCTCGTAGCAGGACAAACTGGTTCTGGTAAGTCTGTTATGTTGAACACAATGATTGTTAGTTTGCTATATCAGAACAATCCAGATGATTTGAAATTTATTTTAGTTGACCCTAAGCGAGTTGAATTAACTATTTATAATGGATTGCCACATTTACTAACCCCGGTTATTACCGAAGTTTCTAAGACAATCAATGCTTTGAAGTGGTGTTTGAATGAAATGGATCGTCGCTTTGATACCTTGTCTAAGGTTCATAAGCGAGACATTGAAAGTTATAACGAAGGGGCTAAAGAAAAAATGCCTTACATCGTTTTCATTATTGATGAATTGGCTGACTTGATGGTCGTCGCGGCTAAAGATATGGAAACCGGCGTCGTTCGCCTAGCGCAGATGGCCCGTGCTGTTGGTATTCATTTAGTCTTAGCCACTCAGCGTCCAAGCGTTAATGTTATTACCGGTACAATTAAAGCCAATATGCCGGCCCGTATTGCTTTCGCTGTTGCTTCAGGGATAGATTCTCGTACTATTTTAGATTCTTCTGGTGCTGAAAAACTATTGGGTCGCGGAGACATGCTATTCTCTAACGCTTCTTTGAGTAAACCAAAAAGATTGCAAGGTGCTTTGATTACTGATCAAGAAATTAAACGCATTGTTAGTTACATTAAGGATAAAAGTGGTGAACCAAATTATCTTGAAGAAATTACTGAACGACAAAAAGTTAAAGGTATGGCCGGAGTTGGAATTGATGGGGGCAGCGATGACGATGACGAGCTGTTATCTGAAGCTAAAGAGTTGATTATTAATTCTGGCAAAGCCTCGGCCTCTTATTTGCAAAGACGCTTAAGCATTGGCTATGCTCGTGCCGCACGTTTATTAGACTTACTTGAAGAGTCGGGAATTATCGGTCCCTCTAACGGCGCTAAGCCAAGAGAAATTTTAATTTCACAAGAACAGTACGCTTCAATTATTGATCAAGGTGTAAGCGGCGTTCGTCTCCATAACCAAGCCGAAGCAGTTGCGCCAGATGAATATCTGCCAGCTGATGAAAACGACGAAGAAGACATTGTTGAAGAGGAGAGTATTTTTGTTGACATGCCAGCTGAAGAAATCGACGAAATTCCGGCGCTTAAAAAAGCTAGCGAAGAAGTAGAAAAAGATGAAGATAATGATGAAGATAATATTGTAGAAGAAGTAACTTTGGTTGAAGAAGAAATTATTCCCATAGAAACTGATGAAGCTGAGCCTAAAGCAAAGTCAGAAAAAAAAGCTTCTTCTAAAGATGATGATGAGGATGATTTTGGAAAATATTTTTCTCGCTAGATAAACTTAGTAAAAATTCTAAAGGCTTCGATGAATATCGAAGCCTTTTCGTTTAGTAAACTTTGTTTTTTTCGTACCAATTAGGAGTGTTTTTTCTTTTTTCTATTTTGGCGCTTAATCTTTTTATGCGCGGCAATAGTTTTAATAAGGCAGAACGAGCAGACTTTTGCTCTTTCATATGAAGGTTCTTGTTTATCTTATAGATAAGATCATCGTCCTTGCTGGTTAAATATTTCTTTTCGAGTGACCTTATTAGCGTGTTTAGGCTGTTTATATCTTCTTCATCAAAGACATATTTAACCCCCTTCTTTTTCTTAGGATCAAGCTTTATAATATCAAGCTCCTTTTTGACCTCTATGTAACCTAAATCTCCAATGGGCCGCTTTTTGATTAGTTTCATTAAAATCCCCTTTGTTTTTGGCAGTTTTAAAAGAATTATATGCTTTGTATATTGTAATAATCAGTGATTTTTGTCAAGACTTGGGCTGTCTCATGATAATGACCCCTTTGTTCTTGACAGGTTTTTTATATAATGTATAATGTATACACACTAATCTCTATGCAATACACTCTACTATCATCTATATTCATAAGTGGCTAAGGCTTACCGAATTATCGTGTACTCCGGCCGCTTAAAGGGCGGCTTTTTTAGTTAAAAATTTAAAACATGGTTCTTGGATACTGCTTCATAAAAGTGAATCGTTATCCGCGAATGATGAGCGGAACAGAACTTTAAAAACAGAATATGTATAGATTACAAATAAAAAATAATTTTTAGAATGATTAACTACATTTTGTTTGATAACAAGAATGTGGGAAAATCTCGTAAGAGTGCATGGTGGATGCCTTGACTCAAGAAGACTATGAAGGACGTAGCAGCCTGCGATAAGCTTCGGTTAGGTGGCAAGCAACCTTTGACCCGAAGATTTCCGAATGGGGTAACCCGTCCTGTTGAAGACAGGAAGCCCGCTCGTTGAACACATAGACGAGTGAGGAGACAACCCGGTGAACTGAAACATCTTAGTAGCCGGAGGAAAAGAAAATAATGTGATCTCTTATCAATGTTGATGATGCTTCATCAATTTTGATAAGTGATCTTTATTCCCTTAGTAGTGGCGAGCGAAAAGGGAGCAGTCCAAACCACTGTAGACCACGTATGTTTTTTTCACTTCGGTGAGACGAGCATGCTGAAGGAGTTAGGTCCATATGTCTATGTGGTGTTGCAAGATTATTGTGCTTACTACCTAATGCGGTAAGGTAAGGAAAAGTTTTATTAATTGAAGTGAGCTGGAAAGCTCTGCCAAAGACGGTGATAGCCCGGTAGGTGAAAATAATTCTGACTTTATGATAATAATTCTTAAGTACTGCGGGACTCGTGAAATCCCGTGGGAAGCAGGGTCGACTATGACCCAAGACTAAATACTTCTTGAGATCGATAGTGAACTAGTACCGTGAGGGAAAGGTGAAAAGCATCCCGGTGAGGGAGATGAAATAGTATCTGAAACCATGTACTTACAAGCAGTTGGAGCGGAGTTCGCTCTTAAATATAAGTTAAATAAAATTATTTATTCCGCAAAGGATAGTTTGTTCCTTGAGAGTTTACTGGACTTGCCTTTAACACTAAGGCCCAAGTAAAAAATGATAATACTTAGCAACTATGCTAGCTATGTAGCTTTGTTGAGTAGCAGGCCCAGCCGCAGGCGTCAACGACTTTTTTCACTTTTATGTTTGAAAAAATATAAAAGAGAGATTTCTCTAGCATAAGAGAATTGCCCTAATTGCATACAGGGAGCTCTAGAATGACAACAACAAGCAGGCGTGCTTGTTTAAAGGTTCGGACATCTTGTCTGTGTTCTGCGGGATACAGTCAATACCACAGGCTTCGAGTTTTAATTTTCATCATTAATGATGTTTGTTAAAACATGGTGTTTTTACATTTGGAAAGGGAGAGAAACATTTCTTCCTTTCCATCTTTTGCAGAATAAATAATTTATTTAAGAACTTGTGTTTAGAAGTGAACTCCGTGACAGCGTGCCTATTGAAGAATGAGCCAACGAGTTTGTTGTATGCGGCTTGATTAATTCCGTTAAACGGAAGCAGTCATAGTGAAAGCAAGGGTTAACCCCCGTTCTCTTACTTATTAGAATGGTAATGATTTATTGTTACCTTTCTAATATGTAAGAATGTCGCATGCACAAGACCCGAAGCCGTGTGATCTAGCCATGGCCAGGTTGAATCTTGTAGAAATATAAGAGGAGGACCGAACCCGTAAGTCGTGCAACACTTTGGGATGAGCTGTGGTTAGCGGAGAAATTCCAATCGAACTCGGCAATAGCTGGTTCTCCTCGAAATAGCTTTAGGGCTAGCCTTGAGCGCTGAACATAGGGGGTAGAGCACTGAATAGAGGCGGGGCGCAAGCTACCGTCTTTAACCAAACTCCGAATACCTATGCGTGAAGCTCAGGAGTCAGACTGTGGGGGCTAAGCTCCACTAGTCAAAAGGGAAACAGCCCAGATCGTCATCTAAGGTCCCAAAATATATACTAAGTGTGAAAGGTGGTGTCGTGACTGCGACAACTAGGAGGTTGGCTTAGAAGCAGCCATCCTTTAAAGATAGCGTAATAGCTCACTAGTCTAGTCGTCTCGCGCCGAAAATGTATCGGGGCTAAGTATATTACCGAAGATACGAGATGTTTACGCAAGTAAACATCGGTAGAGGAGCATTCTAAATCCACTGAAGTCGCAATGTGAGTTGTGGTGGAGGATTTAGAAGAGAGAATGTTGGCATAAGTAGCACAAAGGCGGGTTAAAACCCCGCCCACCGGAAGTCTAAGGGTTCCTGGGCAACGCAACTCGACCCAGGGTGAGTCGGTCCTAAGGCGAGGCCGCTGTAGTGGCGGCGTAGTCGATGGATGAGCTGGTTAATATTCCAGCACTACTTCAGTTTTCCGAAGGGGGGACGAGGTTTCGAAGTTCAAACGTTTCTATGGTATGAGCGTTGCTTATCGCAAGAATAGATCTAGGTAAATCCGGATCAACATTTCAAGCGGTCGGCAGAAGACAAAATCTTCGGATGGCGTCAATTTGAGCAAAGGAATCTCCAAGAAAAACCTCTAGGGCTAAGGCTGAAGTAACCGTACCGTAAACCGACGCAGGTAGACGAGGCGAGAAGCCTAAGGTGTACGAGAGAATCTTCGTTAAGGAACTCGGCAAAACAGCGGTCGTAAGTTAGCAATAAGACCTGCCCTACGCAAGTAGGGCCGCAGCGAAAGATTTCAAGTGACTGTTTATCAAAAACACAGCTCCCTGCTAACTCGCAAGAGGATGTATAGGGGGTGATGCCTGGCCAGTGTCCGAACGTTAAGAGGAGAGGTTAGCACTTCGGTGCGAAGCTTTGAATTTAAGCGCGGATGAACGCCGGCCGTAACTATAACGGTCCTAAGGTAGCGAAATTCCTTGTCGGGTAAGTTCCGACCTGCACGAATGGCATAACAACTTGAAAACTGTCTCAACGAAGAACTCGGCGAAATTACAAGACCAGTAAAGATGCTGGTTAACCATAGTTGGACGAAAAGACCCCGTGAAGCTTTACTACAACTTGATATTGAGTTAGGGATAAATCTGTTCAGAATAGGTGGGAGCCTTCGGGCGCCAGTGAGATACCACCCTGGTTTATTCTTAATTCTCACTTCGCTCCCTGAATCGGGAGAGAGGACAGTATCTGGTGGGTAGTTTGTCTGGGGCGGATGCCTCCTAAAAGGTAACGGAGGCGTTTACAAAGGTTGGCTATTCCGGGATGGAAATCCGGAAGATAGTGTAAAGGCACAAGCCAGCTTTACTGCAAGACCAACGAGTCGCGCAGTTGCGAAAGCAGAACTTAGTGATCCGACCGTACGAAATAGAACGGCGGAAGCTCATCGGATAAAAGCTACTCCGGGGATAACAGGCTAGTCACGCCCAAGCGTCCACAGCGACGGCGTGGTTCGGCACCTCGATGTCGGCTCGTCGCATCCTGGGGGTGGAGAAGCTCCCAAGGGTTAGGCTGTTCGCCTATTAAAGCGGCACGCGAGCTGGGTTCAGACCGTCGTAAGACAGGTCGGTCTCCTCTCCACTATGGTCGCGGAAATTTGAGAAGGCTCTTCCCTAGTACGAGAGGACCGGGAAGAATGAAGCTCTAGTGTGCCAGTTGTTCCACCAGGGGCATTGCTGGGTAGCTACCTTCAGTTAAGATAAACGCTGAAAGCATCTAAGCGTGAAGCTGTCTTCAAGATTAGATTTCATAGGTTGGTCAGAGAATATGACCTTGATAGGCTCTAGGTGTAAGTCCAGTAATGGATTGAGCCGAGGAGTACTAATAAACCATTAGATTTTCCCACTTTCTTGTTCTCAATATTATTTTTTATACTCAAGCACCGATGTTAGAAAGCATCGTCTTGGTGCTCCAAGCGAAAGGGTCACACCTGTTCTCATCCCGAACACAGAAGTTAAGCCTTTCAGCGCCGATGATACTCGAGCCGTCCAAGCTCCGGGAAAGTAGGCCAGCGCCAGGACAATGTTTTTTAGCATCGGTGTTTTTTGTTACCCTATTTTACTATTGACTTTGTCTCTTTTATGTGTTTAAATGAGTTAAATAAAGCCCTTTTATAAACCCTTAATCGAAAGGAAAATAATGAGAAATAAGAACGTTATTGGTGTGCCTTGCCCGCATTGTAATTTTTTAGTACCACCGGGCAGGTTGGATACAATCAGTATGATAAGTCTTGATCGTGCTAATTTGGCTAAAAATCCGGAGCATTATCACGGAGATCATTTTATTGCTTTCTTGCGTCGCATAGCATTAAACACTGAAGCTATAAAATACTTACGTAATAATGTCTTTCACAGACCTCCAACTACGCAAGAAGCTTTGCAGTATGCTTTAACTCTGGCCTTTATGCAAGAACGTAATTGTTCGTTAAAGCCAAAGAGAGACAGAGACAAGATTTATAACAAGATAAAAAGAATTAATTTAATTGCTTATAATCATTTAGGCATAAAGTTAAATCATACTAAGTCTGATATGTGGGCTGATTATTTACAATCACCCAGAAGCCCAAATGAAGATAAGAGAGTTCATTCTTTTGTCCCCGACATACCATGCGAACCTCTAAAGAGTAGATATATTTTCTCAGGTCGTTAAATTCCTCAATACTGTATCCCCGTTACATTCGTGTAGCGGGGTTATTTTTTATATAAGAAATATATTAGGCCACCCAAAGCAATAACCCCGCCTGCGATTAAATAATAAAAAATTACTTGTTTAGAAGAAGTTTTACTACTATCTAGATTACTAGCTATAGTATCGCTTGGACTAGAGGCACTAGTCGCACTAAAATCAGTTTGCTCAACTTTTTTAATGTCATCTTCTGAGCGAGGCTGTAAGCGCGGCGTTCCCCCACTTAAGTTTAAAACTCCAAAAACAGAGATTTTATCACCAATATTAAAATTACTACTTTTTAATTTAGTGTTAGTTGATAAATATAGTTCTATTTCGCCAGTCTCATCAGCTAAATAAATTCGCGGATATTTTTTCGAAACAATTTCACCTTGAACTAAGGCTAGGCGTGGATAGGGCGCTTGTTTTAGATCGGCGCTGGTACTTAATTCGGGCACTATGATTTCATTGGTACCAATCAATTGAATATTATTTATATCTTTTGTCTTAAGACGAGGGCCAGTTTCTGTTTCTGAGTATTCACCGGTTATAATAAGTTGATCGCCAGCTTTAATTTTTGGAAAAAGTTTTTTTGAATTATAGATTTCATAAAGTGGTTCACCATGTTCAGGTAAAAAATAAAAATATTGACTACCAAATAAGCCAGGTGAGCAAATCGCTGTTCCTGCCGTAGTGAATTCAGAATTATTTTTTGCAAGCGAGGCGATGCTAAGCGAATTTTCTGTCGACTGACTTTCAAGATATGATTTACCTTCTTCACTTTTATCATAAGTCAGAGTACTAACTATTTTATTGCTTGGATCAAGTAAAGAAATAGTTTGTTTAGTGTTGCCCAATGAACCAGTCAGGATTTTATTATCAACTATTTTTTCTTCGCCAGTTTTAATAATAAATGAATCTTTAAAAGCTCCGATGGTTTTATTATTCGAGTCAACTATTTTATAGCCCTTAAGATCAACTGCGACATCACTATTGTTTTTAAGCTTCAGCCATTCTTTATCAGAGTCTGCGCCCAATGGATTAGCCATTAAATCTGTAATTACTACATTGACGTTAGTAGTTTGTTCGTCATTTATCTCAATCGCCTCAGTCTCATTTTTTAAGACATTAATAGTTTTGGAAATAGTCGATGAGCCATAGTCATTTTTGATTGTTAGACTAACCTTTGTTTTACCAGCTTTCAAAAAGCTGTGAGTCGGATTAGAGAGACTTGAGCTACCGCCATCGCCAAAAGACCACTGATAAAAGCTGTTTTTAGGGCTTATAAGGCTGTCTGAGCTATCAAATCTTACGGTTTGACTAACGACAGGGTCGTCCAAAATTTCAAAGCTAGCGGAGGGTAGAGCGGCTAGAAAATTAGCCTTGGCCGGAGTTGCTTGAGCTGTCCACTGCCAAGCACCTAAATCAAAATAAGCATAGCTTTGGCCTTCTAAAGCTTTTTTATAAGTCACGGATTGATAGCTAGTTTGTTTTAGTGCTTGGAACAATTTTACAGTTGCGCCGTCGTTAGCTAATGGTAAAATATTTTTTGTACTCAGACTTAAATATTCTCCAGCTGAAATATTGGCGTTAATTGTCATGACACTTTCTCCGACTTCAATGCGCCAGGCATTTAAATTAACCATGGCCTGCCCTTTATTAAAGAGTTCAATAAATTCTCCGTTCAAGGCTTCGCTATCAATGCCCTTGGGATTTGGAAAAATTTCAGAAATAATTATATCTTTACTATAATCATAATTATTTTCTACAACTGTTTCACTTGAATTATTTTCCACCGTACTAGTAATAATATTTGCGCCTGCCTTTGTTATGGTGTTCGTTATGCTAAAGTCATTCTTGTTATTATGAGTTGTTTCGCCATCTTTATTGCGAGCTAAAGAATAAGGGTTGTCAGCTGCCGGAGCATTATCACTTAAATCACCATCATCCCAATCACCATAAGTTACTGAATCAATTGTGTCGCCATCTTTATTTTTTAAAATTATTATATCACCAGAGTTATTAAGCGCGCCTTTGGGTTTTGAGATAACTTGCCATCTATCAATTGTGCCACTTAATAAAGTTTTGCTGTCTGAACCATCTTCAATTGTCCAGCCATCGATTGAGCTAGCTTGATTTTTATTACTATATAACTCAATCCATTCTTCACTCGCATCAGAGACGATTTCATTGATGACGATATCATCGGCTGCGGTAGTATTAGTTTCAGTTTGGCACATATTAGAACAACCATCGCCAGAAACAGCATTCCCATCATCACAAGTTTCGCCACTCTCAAGTAAAGAGTTGCCGCAGACAACTGGTGCTATATAATCTTTAATCTGCCAGTCCAGTAAATTGTTATTAGTGTCTTGATTATTAATTCTTTCATAAAATTGTCCGCCGCTATGGTTCGTTGTATAAGGTGCGCCTTCTACAAAAATATTAGCAGCGCTGCCCCAGGCAAAACTATCAATAATTGTGCCAGTATTTTCAGCGCCCTCTCTTATAGCAACGCCATTATCATCAGCAATCGTTTGACTTGAGTCTGATTGAGCATTTAGAGAAACAGCAAAACCATCGCTATTATTTGCCCAGAGGTGATAGTCGCCGGGATTTAATAAAGTTGGGTTAACCCATGATTTAATACTTGTGTCGCTAGTGCCGGTTTTGGTTCTTTTAACTAAGCGCAAACCATTTAAGTCAATTACGGCGTTAGATTTATTATAGATGCTAATATAGTCCTGGTTCGTCTTACCGACTCCACCGGTAATTTGAACTTTACTAATAACTAAGTCGCCATTTGAAACAGCTTGAGCACAATAACTATAAGTTAAAGTGCTTATAACTATAATAAATATGGCACAAAACATCCCTCCTTTATGTTTCATATTTTTCACTTAATAATAAAAACCCCGCTTGTGGGCGGGGTTGGGTAATTAATTTTGAAATCCCGTCATGCGACGGGATGGCTACTTCGTAGCCAGTTGCTGTTTAAACCAATCAACCCAAGGAATCTCCATTGGATTAACATGGTTGTTAATAGATAAATAATAAGACAAAAAGCCACTGAATTGCAAGAGCTCAAGTCCTTGCTCTAAAGTATTGTTGCCGACTAATTTGTGACTAATAACTAAAACCTTATTTTTCCTAAAGACTTCTTTGGTTAATTCTAGTCTTTTAGTGATTTTTGGATTGTCTAATTTAGATTCAAAAAAGATAGCGACTAAACGCTTTGGATTATTTTTAGGAAATTGTAAACCTTCTAGCGCAAAGTGGTTCATGTCAGACACAGCTAAATAGCCAGCCATGTTTTTAGCACTTTCGCATAATTGATTGCGCAAAGTTTTTAGGTTACCAATAAATAGTGGTCCGCTAACTAATAAGATTTCATGATTCTTTATTTTTTTAGCCATTAACCGAGCCGGACTTTTTAAGTTATTAGCCAAAGTTTTTCCGCTAGCATTTAATTTCTTAGTGCTCTTTAAAAGCTCTTTAGTAATACTTTTCTTTATGATATCGAGTTTACTTAGAACCATGATAAAAGCAGTTAAGGCAGCGCCTAAGCCAAGTCGTGGTTGATTTGAAGGATTAGCTGTAGTTGGAAATTGGAATAATGGAGTTTCATGTTTAATAGCTAGTCGTGCCATTGGATTGTCGCCTGAAGCAGTTACGGCAATAACAAGAGCGCCGCGCTTTTTAGCTTTTAAGTAAGCAACTAGCGGCTCTTCAGTGGTACCAGAATAAGACATGACAATATACACAGTTTCGCGATTAACATAGCTAGCGATGTCATAGCCAGGGTCAATGATGATTGGTAGATTTAATTCATCTCTGAAAATTGAACGAGCAATTTCTGGACCAAGATTTGATCCTCCCATTCCGTTAATAACTACTTGCCTAACAGGGCCAGTAATTTTATCAGCATTTGTCCACGCTCCATTCTTAATAGTGTCAGTAATTTGTTTACTGAGCGACAAAAGAGAATCGCGGTAAATATTTTTATTTGATTTTATTTTTAGAAATAGAAACATATTTTATATTTGTTTATAGACTTATTATACAGCACGACGTCAGCGTGTACAAGTAAAATATAAAGTTGATTTATTTTTTAGACTTGTAATAATCGTTAATTTCTTTAAATTTATCAGGTCCGCCTACCCAAATTTCCCTTTCTTTTTCCATTGAATTTATAATTTCTTCTGGGCTTAACCACTTTACTTCTACGACTTCATTGTCATTAAAGGATAAATCTTTTATATCGCCTTCAAAATCATAAAAATAATATTTAACTATTTCATTGTTATTTGCACTGTTATAGTTTGAAATTTGGCCTTCAATTAAATCATTGGGTGTAATGTCTAGTCCAATTTCTTCTTTTAGCTCCTTGATTACAGTTTTTTTAAAATCATCCCCGGCAATTACATGCCCGCCGAATCTAGTGCCCCAATGACTTGGATGTAAATCCTTAAATGGTGATCTAAGATGTATTAAATATTGACCCTGCGGATTAACTACGTAAACATGGACTGTTTTATGCCAGTCTCCATTTTTGTGTATCTCTGAGCGCAGCTTCGTTATGCCTAGTGAATTGCCGTTTTCATCGTATATATCGATTAGTTCGTTTGCCATATATTTAAATTATTTAATCAATGTTGGTCGCATCATGCTATTTATAAACGCTTTTTTGCTTGCTTCGTCTTCTGTTAATGGTTTAGAAATATTCCAGAGAATTTCAAACTGAGTTTTTAGAAGCTGTCTTAGTTCTTTACTTTCAACAACAAAACCAAAATTCTCTTTTTTAGATGACATAAAGATAACTTTATTGCCATAGGCCCAGTAGCCCATTGAAAAATCAATACCTTCAGGAGCAATCCTAACTTCACGCTTCACTTCCTTGCCTGGAGCAAGAAATATATCTTTTTTGATATCACCGCTCTTATCCATTGGCCAAATTACTCGAATATTAATGTTATTGCGAACCCTCTTTTTATTGAATTCAAATAAAAAATCTTCGCCAACAACCTTAATCATATCTTTAGCTGGCCAACATAGTTCTGTGTCTAGGTCATCATATAATAAAACATTTTTTAACATTCGTCTCATCTCTTCAGCTCCTTCAAAGTAATTAAATTTGGGGCTGATAAAGTCCGTTTTCTGAGATGACTTTAATTTTTCTAGAATCCCGTCAAAGTCACTTCGGGTATTTTCGAGTGAATTAATTCTGTCATTGATCAAATTTTTGATATTTTCAGGATCAACAGCCTGCCAAAGCTTAATATTGTCTTTTTCGCTCTGTAGTATTAGCCCACCTTGAGCTAAATCTTCCAATAAACCATATAAAGTAGTTCTAGGAATGTTTAAACGTTTGGCCAAATTGCCGGCTGACATAACCCCGTTCTCTAAAAGAGAGAGGTAGACATCAGTGTGTTCTTTTTTAAACCCGAGCTTTTCCAGTGTTTTTTCTAGCATATTTGTGTGGTTTTAATCCATTTGTCGAGTTTCGTCGACAGTATTCACAATAACATACTTTCGTTGTATAGTAAAGCCATAATAAAAAAAGTTATTTGAAAATTAAATAAGTGTCCTAAAATAACGACATAAAAAGGAGAGTTAAAATGGAGCTTCTGGTAATAATAGGAGTACTTGTATTCATAGTTATAATTCTTACGTTAGTCGGTGTTATCAAAAATCAAGGTTATAACCTTGGACAATCTGAGCTTATTACAATATTATTCTCTAAATATATTGAATACGACCCAGAAGACGTAATTGAAAAGATAGGAAAAGATATAAGTAGTCTCTCGAGGCTTATTAGAAATAACTATTACTATGGTTATTGGTCCGACAATGGTAGGCATGAGGGAAAAAAAGAAATGTTAGAAAAAATAGAAACGATGTTAGAAGATTTCGTGAAAAAAAACAAAAAAAACTAAAGAGTTCTTAATAAGAACAGAAAAGGAAAAATTAAATGAAAACGTCAGATTTTAGTTTTGATCAAGTTAGTGAAAATGTTAAGAATTTTGAGAAATATGAAGATGTGTCATTATTAGATATGTTAACAGTGCAAATAGGGGGATTTTGTTTTTTAATGCCGATTTTTTTACTGGCAAAATGGCTCGGTGTTGAATTAACTTTTGGATATTTAGCAACAATCTTGCCTGTCTGGTTATTAGTAGTAATTAAATTAGCTTCTTGTTGTATTTCAATTATTGTTGCCTTAATTGTATTTAAGTACGGCAAACAAATTATGATTATTCTTTTAAATAAATTAAATAATAATTAAAATTTAAGAAAAGGAAGGTAAGAATGAAAGATGCAATACTGTTTGCTTGTATAATATTTTGGCCATTTATATTATTCTTAGCATTATATATTTATGTTATATGGATGAGCGCATTTCTTAATGGTCGACTATTTTGGTATACATTTAAATCGATGTTCAAACATTAAGATATAAAATCTGGCTCAGATGATAAATTCGTCTGAGCCAGAATTACATAAATTAAAAACAATCAAAAAATATTAAGAAAAGGAAAAATAAAAATGAGAAATGTAGGTCTATTTATTTCAATATTATGGAGTGCGGTAAATATAGTCGGGACTCTATACTGGATTCTATATTATTTTGATAAAATAAGGAGTTATTAAAAAGTGGGCTCAGATGAAAAATTCATCTGAGCCTTTTAATTTACAATAAAGTTTTTTGTCGTGCCTTCTTTTCTCCAGGCGAAAAAATTTGAACGACGCCGTACTGACCATCAAAGCCAGGTTTAACGTATAGTTTATTGGCGCGCATTCTTTTAATACCTTCAATTACTTCAGCTGGCGCTTTGTCTTTCATATCTTCCAGTGGAATATCCAGTAAGATTTTTAATTCAGAGCCAAGTTGTTTTATCATGTCATGATGAATTGCTTGTACTTTAGTAGATTGACGACTTTTTACGCCAATGGCTTCACAAATTATTTTATCTAATTCAACAGCTTGTTTATAGGTAACGGCGTTTTTGGGTTTTATGCCTTCTTCTCGACCAGCTAGTTCCATAACGCGATTCAAAACTCCAATTACTAATTCTTTACCGCAAACCGGGCAAATGTTTTTATGTTTTTTAGATTCTTTGGGACTAAAACTAATATTACAATCGCGATGACCATCAAAATGATACATGCCTTCCTCGGGCCAAAACTCTATGGTATATAAAATCTTTTTTGTGTCGTGATTTTTTATGATGTTATAGATTTCCTCATAACTTGGCTGCTCGTTTAAATCAAAAACATTAGCTTCGCGAGCAAGATTGGCCAGAGAATGAGCATCGGATGAAGAAAGTAAAGTCAAATTATCAAGTTGCGAGACTTGCCAGTTCATGGCCGGGTCACTTGATAAACCAGTTTCATAAGCATAAATATGTTTAGCTTGTTCATGAAAACATTCTTCAATAGTATTAAAACCAGATTTTGAGCCAAACATGGAAAACCACGGCGTCCAAATATGTGCGGGGTAGATTAAAAATTTTGGATCGATTGCTAAACAAAGCTTCACTAAATCAGGACAAGACATGCCTAAAATTGGTCGGCCATCAGAGCGGATATTAAAGTTTTCATCTAGCTGTTTATTTAATTCTCTGACCGCTTTAATGTTTGGTGCTGTAATCATTATATGAACTCGTCTTGCCTTGCCGCCGTCTTTATAAATTAAAGCTACTTCGGTTGATAGAATAAATTTAACCTTAAAGTCGTTAGCTGATTTTAATTTATACAAACCAGAATTACCAATTTCTTCAATCTCCTCTTCGATTGATTTAAACCAAGCCGGATAAGTAAAGTCGCCAGTCGCAATAATATCAATACCTTTAATACGACAAGCTGCCTCAATATTACTTAAGGTCAGTTGAGGGCTACAAGCGCGAGAATATTTAGAGTGAATATGTAAATCTAGGACGCTTTTCATATGAATTAAGTATATCAATCAAAGCATTGAAAATCTACTCATAACAAGCTATAATAGCGCTACTATGATCTTCTTTCTTTATGGTCCTGACAGCTTTCGGGCCAAGCAAAAAATTAAGCAATTAAAGGCAAAATTCATTGCCGAAGTGGACCCTGGCGAGACCAGTCTTTTAGAATTGGAAGGTTCTAAGTTAAAGATTGAAACTCTGTCTGATGCTTATAGACCGCAGTCACTTTTTTCCAAGCGCCGCTTTATTATTGTGGAAGATATTTTTTCTTCAAAACGCAAGGAGTTGGCAGCTGAATTAAATGAATTTTTAGAAAGAGAAAAAGATAATGAGAATATTTTAGTACTGTATGAACCTAATTTATCTGAAAAAGGAAAGGGTGTAAAAAAAGCTTTGGGCCGCATTACGGCCGATGGTAAAGTTGGTGCAGTTTTAAAAGATGAAAAAAAATTATTGGACTTTTTATTTAAGCATGGCCATGTTCAATTTTTTGCTAGCCCAACACCAGCGCAAATTGTAAAATTATTGTCAGACATTGCTAAGAATCGTGGTGCAAGCATCACTCCTAAAACCATCCAATATTTAGTTTCGATTGCTGGAACTGATTTATGGAAATTATCTAATGAGGTAGAAAAATTAGCGGCTTTCAAAAAATCTGTGGCCATGGATGAAACGGCGATTATTAATGAGGACGATGTTAAGTTATTAACTGCTGATATGGTTACAGAAACTATTTTTTCTTTAACCGATGCTTTGGCAGCTCGTCGGCCTGATCAAGCTTTGAAATTATTAGAAGAACAATTTAATAGCGGTGTTAGTTCGCAATATATTTTATCAATGCTGTTGTGGCAGTATAAAATTTTAGCCTCAGTTCGTCAGGCGCTTGATAGTGGGGCGACGCCGCGTGATTTAGCTGGTTCGATTGGTTTACACCCCTATGTTTTAGAAAAAAATATTAATCAGGTTAGACGCTTTAGTTTTGATTATTTGAAAACCATTATAAATTGTTTGGTAGAGATTGATTATCGACATAAAAGCGGGCGCGGAGAAATTGATAAACTTTTGCCGGCTTTGCTTTCAAAAATATAGATTTCTTGTTTTAATGATTTTTAAAAAAACTAGGATTTTTCCTAGTTTTTTGCTATATTTGTAGTATATGAAACTATTTAAGGTAGTAAACTATTTGCTTGTTTTGTCTCTTTTTTTACAAATGGTTCCAGCAAGCGTCTATGCTAGTAACACCAAGACAATAACAGTTAATTTTTCTAGCCCTCCAACAACAGCCGTAGCATCTAAGCTTCCATTAAAATATGGTAAGTCTTTTGCTTATTCATGGATGTTCGATGATGGCTTAAGCGATGCTTACAGGAATGCTTTCCGCTACCTAAACGGAGGTATTGTCGATGTGCAGAGTACTAGCTTACCTTATCCTGGATTGTATTACACTGACGGCGCTGGAAATGATGTCCCTTTTAGAGCGGGTTATGCCTGGTATTCTGTTAATGGGGCTTTTACTGACCTGCACTATGACACTCCGGGTAATATTACCTACGGAGAGTTACGAGACTCTTATGATAATGGTTGGGATGTTATCAATCATGGTTGGCAATCTATTGCCACCCCAAGTCCAGCTAATACTATAATTAATTATCCAGCTGGTAACGGTGGTCCAAGAACAATTGATTATCCATACGAAATTAGTCAAAACAATAATACGGTTAAAGCTAAGCTTGGTATATCAAAGGATATGTCACAATTTGCTCTACCTTCAGGTGATCAACTTTATGTTGATTCGGCTTTAGCTGATTCAAACATTAGGTCTGTCATGAGTCAATCAACTACTTTTTCTGTTGGCGGTTCTACTGTGACATTGCCTCACGGAGTTAATGCGATCGATGTTAATCCATTAATTTCTTCACCAACTGGCCTTGATGATTATTTAATGTATCGAAAATTATACTCTAGTCCAACTGGACCGGACCCAACGGCTGATTCTGTTTATTATGCTGATGCTGATAATACGTATTCGTTTAGTACTGGTGGAGCAAATTACTGGCGCCAGGCTTTTACACATCGAGTTTACAACGGAGTTGGTGCGATGGGAGCTAATTTTTATTGGACAAAGTTTAAAGCCGTGGTTGATCATATTGAAGCTAATTATGGAAAGAGTGGAAATGATACAGCTTGGGTTGCTGGTCAACAGGAAGTTTACGAGTATTTATTAAGCAATCAAAAGACTGATTTAAGTCAAAATCTTTCTGGAAGCACTTTAACTATTACTCTAGATACAACTAATGTTCCTGACTCGTTAAGGCGCAAAGCCTTGTCGCTTAGAGTCGAAGCTGATACGCCTATTTCTTCAATTGTCTATTCAGATGGTGAATTTACTTACACATCGCACAATACTGCGACAGGGCTTATTAATCTTGATTGGGGTGAACACTATTCAGGAAATCTGAATATGCATGTTGAAAGTGCTTTGAGTACTGCTGAAAAATCTTTAGTGTTAACTGATAAAGACAAAGCTCAATTATGGATCGATTTGTTGCCTTCAGGCTCTGAACAAACGGTTTTTCAAAATCGTTTGGATGCTATTCCAGCCGCGGAAAGAACATTTCAATTTGCCCTTACGAACGCTTCTACTAGTGGTGGAGTTTGGAACACATATAGTAAATTGCTAACAACAGATCCTACTCTATCAAATGTTCAAACAATTGATGCTGTAGTGACTAGCCTAACTCTTAGAACCGTTCAAAATTTTAGCAGCAAATTAGACGGAGGCACTTTAAAGGGTTCTATTACTAGTAATAACACCGGAGCATTTCCTGATACTTACATGAGGCAAGGATTTGTTAGCGCCTCTGGTGTTACTAGCACACTTCGCTTAAGTAATCTAAATACATCAAAACTGTACGCTTTCAAATTACTGGGCTCTACAATAGGACGAACAGCAGGTTATAACGCCGCGTCTACCTCGAACTATCAAATCGCTGGATCAAATACCGCGTCAGGTTCATTGAATGCTTTTCAAAATTTCCAAAATACATTTACGGCTAAAGGAATTGCTCCGACAGTAGGAGGAACAATTGATATAACTATTTCTCCGGCTGATGGAGCAGGAGCAGCTTATTTAAATGCCTTTACTTTAACCGAAGTAACTCCGCCACCAGTATCTTCTCTCTCTGCCTCACCTGCGACTATTAACCAAGGTGATTCTACGACCTTAACTTGGTCATCTACAAACTCTACTAGTTGCTCTGCTTCATGGACTAATAGCACTGCTACCAGCGGAACTCAAGTTGTTTCACCAGTTGCTAATACGGATTACACG